>DAIPJJ010000004.1:0-27414 GCA_036770325.1 Terriglobales bacterium | reverse complement strand
GTGATTCGTGATTCGTGATTCGTGATTCGTGATTCGTGATTCGTGGCCAGTGATTAGTGGTCAGTGGTCAGTAAACAGGCATACACGAGGCACCAATCACGAACCAGCAGTCACGAGACACGTATTCTTTTCGACCTTTGTGGTTAGGAGCTTTCGTTTTTGTAGGGCAGACGAGCCATCGGGGTACCGATCAGGAATTCTTGTCAATCAACTCTTGTAAACCGGTGCGATACCCGCGGCTGCACGAAAGCTCTTTTCCGTCTTTCAGAACAACAATGTACTCGCCGCTGTTGACCGGCTGCAGCTCTTTGATTCTTTGTACATTCACGATGGTCGAGCGATGTATGCGAACGAACTGGTTAGGATCAAGCCTCTCGGCGATTTCGCCGATTCCTTTTCGCAGCAGATAGTACTGCTTTCCGACGTTGATCTTCACATAATTGGCCGCAGCCTCGAGCCAGTCGATTTCGTCGAAGCTCAAAAACACAACTCGCCCACCCGCCTTGATCACCAGCCGCCGGTTCGCGCGCGACTGTCGTTCGGCAGTCTCTGATAGATACGTGAGTATCCGGTGCGTAGCCTCGCGATCGTCTGCTTTCAGGAGCTCAGCGCGTGCCCGGTTCATTGCCTGGCGCAATCTCTCCTGATCGAACGGCTTCAGCAAGTAGTCGAGAGCGTGCGCCTCGAACGCGCGCACTGCGTGCCGGTCGTATGCCGTGGTGAAGATAACCATTGGCAGTTCTTCTGAGGGAACTTTGTCCAGGACTTCAAAACCATCCAGGTCCGGCATCTGTATGTCGAGCATCAGAACATCCGGCTTGTGTTCAGAGAGTGCATGAATGGTTTCCGCGCCATCGCGGCACTCGGCCACAACATCTACGCCAGGCTCGGAGCCCAGCATCAAGCGCAACTTTTCTCGCGCCAGGGTTTCATCATCTGCAATCACAACTCGCATAACTCACCTATCACGCCTGCTGTAGCACAGGGCGAAATGGAATCAGCACCGAAACCTCCGCGCCCCCGTCCCGCCCGTTCCGAATGCGCAGAGTTTGCGTATCGCCGTATAGTGTGTTCAACCTCTCGAGCGTGGCCCGCAGTCCCACGCCTCCGTTCAAGCGCGGCTCACCTGGAGACGCGAAGCCCGGCCCGTTGTCGCTGACTATCAGGTGCAACGAATTCCCCTCGCGGCGGCTGGTCATGCGAATCTCTCCCTTTGAGGAAAGTTTCGCGATGCCGTGCCGCACGGCGTTTTCTACCAGCGGCTGCAGCAAAAGGTGCGGGACCTCGGCATCGAGCGTGTCGGGGGCAAAGTCGATGGTCACGCTCAACCGGTCTCCGAACCTGACTTTCTCGATCTCGAGATAGCCGCTGACAAATTCAAGCTCGCGACTGAGAGTCGTCACGTGGCCTGCACCGTCTTCGAGCGTCATTCGCAATAGATCGCTGAAGCGGGACATCATCCTGTCTGCCGCGGAGACATCCGTAAGCATCAGGGCGGAAATTGAATTCATGGTGTTGAACAGGAAGTGCGGCTGCAATTGCGCCTTGAGCGCATGCAGGTTTGCTTTGGTGAGCTGGCCTTCGAGTTGCGCAGCCCGGCGTTCACGCACGCGCGAACTTCTGTAAAACTCAACCATGTACGCACAGAGCACAACCGGAAGGTACGCGCCTGAAATATCGTCCACGATGCTGCCGAGCACCATGCTGTTGATCACGTTCCAATTGACATAAAACTTCTTGTCTTGCGAATCCCAAAAGGCCGAGTGCCAAGTCCGGGTTTTCGAGTCCCAATAGCCATAGTGGGTCGCTTGGCGCATTCCCACGTGTAGCAGGCAGAAAATCACGCCCGCACTCAAATGCAGCAACGAAATTCGCAGCCAATTGTTTTTCCGGATCTTGTAACGAAGCGCGAGAAAAAACGCGAACGGAGTCAAAAACGCGTACGGCAAAATTTGCGCAGACTCGGAGCCGAGCGTCTCGAGAAACGTCATCGGCGCCCCGCGCGCGCGATAAAACTCGTCGATGGTAAAAGTTGCCGCCAGGGTAATGAACCCCCAAACTGCAAAACTTAGTGCCCAGACCAGCCAGGCCCGAGGCTTCGTCGGTGCCGCTGTGTTATCCAGCTCCGGCTCAGATACTGGTGCAATACGTTTCGGGCGCCGAATAAGTTCCCCGCCACAATTGGGGCAAACGCTATTCAAATCCGCAGCGCAGGTTTTGCAGAACGTGCACTCGTACGAACAGATGTAGGCTTCTCCCGCCTGCGGCAGGTCCTCGCCACAACGCTCGCATCGAGTTTTCATTTCCAGTTGCATTGAGAGCGTGCTTAAAAGTTATTTTGACAAGCCGCGCTTCTCAACTGGAAGTTTGACGGCTATCAGAGTTCAAGGTTATCGGTATTCATTCAACCATTGGCAATTAATTTGTGCCGATACATTCGCGTCACATTGCAGTGTACAAAGTGACAAACTATGTGTATTCGTCCCACTTTTTATGATGATTGCAAACAAATGAATTCTCCGCCGCCGAACACAATGATCCTCACCGAACCAACATTGTCGTATTCCAATTCTCATAATGAGCTGGCGAAAGCTACAAATTGAGAAAACGGCCCATCCCACCTGCGCGCAAGCCGTTGTCGAAGTCAACAAGCAAAGCTGGTATTGGAGTTTTCGGCGACTCTTTTCGTAGCTAAATTCCAGTAATCTATCCCAACCGCCAGTAACACTCACCTGCAAGGCCGTTGAATTGCACAGTACTCGTTCGATCCTCCTCAAGTAGCGCTGAACCGATCGTTCGTAGGGCGAAGACTGTCTCACTTCGCCAGGTGCGGAATCAATTCTTCAAGGAGCATGGAATGACGAAGAAAATCATCGGCAAATTCTCGACGACGGTGGTTGTTACCATCGTGCTACTCGCTGCGCATCTGGCCAGCGCCCAAGGCATTGTGACGGGCTCGATCTCCGGCGCCGTGGTTGATCCGCAGGGAGCCGTCGTTTCCGGCGCAACCGTGCACGCAACTCAAGTCGAGACCAATCGCGTGTTCACCACCGAAAGCTCAGGCGCAGGCGTGGTCCAGCTTTCGTCACTCCCGCCCGGACACTACAGCGTCCAGATCGACATGCAAGGTTTCTCCACCTATAGCGCTCCGAGTGTTCTGGTCGAGGTTGGCAAGGACACCAGTCTCGGCGCAGTCAGGATGAAAGTTGGTAATACCAGCGAAACTGTCACCGTTGAAGGCACTGCTCCTTTGATCGAGAACACCACGGACCAGCTCTCGCAAACATTCGATAACAAGCAGGTTTCGAGCGTTCCCCTCGGGAACACGTATGACAGCTTTGTGCTGTTCTCTCCTGGTGTCGCCACGGTCGGTAGTGGCGGATTTGAAAATACCAACGGTGCGGCCCTTTCCATCAATGGCCAACGCGGACGCTCTAACAATTTCCAACTCGACGGCCAAAATAACAACGACAACAGCATCGGTGGGCCTTCGATCTTCTTCGGTAATCCCGACGCAATCGCAGAACTCCAGGTGGTAACGAATTTCGACGCTGAATATGGGCGCAACATGGGCGGCGTGGTCAACTACATCACCAAAGCCGGCACCAATGCCTTTCATGGCACCGGCTACGAATTCTGGCAGGGCGATACGTTCGATTCGTTGCAGAACCAGGAGAAGTCTCCGCTGCTCGTCCCGGGCGTTTGCCTCTCCGGTCAGGATCCCGCAACCACCGGCTGCACTAAGCCGGTTCCGCCACAATATGTGCAGAACCAGTTCGGGGGCACCATCGGTGGTCCGATCAAGAAAGACAAAATTTGGTTCTTCGCATCCACCAACCTCCAGCGCAATCGCGCTGGCGGCGCTCCGGTCCCTTCCGGTCCGGCTCTAACTCCCACAGCGAATGGCATACAACAGCTTCAAGCTGCATTCCCGAACAATCCTGCTGTTGCCGCCTTGGCACAATTCGGACCTGCGAACGTCAAAGTTGGCAATCCGACATTCAGCAACATAACGAACGTTCCGGTCTCAGCGAATGGGACGAACGCGTCGATCGAAATGGGATCGCTCACCCGTTTTCTCGCTCAGCCTTTCAACGACTACGAAATCAGCGGCCGCGGCGACATCCAGCTCACGCAAAAGGACCGTTTCTTCGCCCGCTACTTCTTTCAGCAGCAGGAAACGACGAACATTCCGCTCGGCCTCGCCGCCGGAGCGCAAGGACAATTCTTCAATATTCCAGCCCGCGACCAGCAAATCGGTCTGGACCTCACGCATACGTTCAGCCCGACGCTGATGAATCAGATACGGTTCAGCTACTCACGTGCGCGGTCGGAGTTTGATGGAGGTGCGTATCCCACATGCGTGCTGGCAACCAGCGGCCTCTGCCCGCCACAAATCCTGATCCTCGATCCCGGATTTCTCGGCGCAGGCCAGTCGATTGCATTTCCTCAGGGTCGCATCATTAACGTTTACGAAGTGCAAGACAATGCTTCGTGGGTCCGCGGCCGCCACGTTATGAAGTTCGGCGGCGACTACGATAAGCAGCGCTCACCGAACTATGGCCTGTTCGAGGAGAACGGACTATTCGTTTATCCCGACTTCAACAGCTTCATTGCAAATACGCCTCTTGAAACTCAGGTCGCGTACGGCCAACCCGTTCTCCGCTTCAAAGAGAACGATGTCGCCCTCTATTTCCAGGATGACTGGCGTGTAAAAGACAATCTCACGCTCAATCTCGGTCTGCGCTGGGAGTTCTATCAGCAAGCCAGCAATTTGCTTCACGACGAAAGCGTCGCCCAGCAGAACGGGCCAAACGCGCTTTGGGACAAGAGTCTTCCTCTGAGCTTGACAACTGTTCCGAAACTGCCAAACCACTACCGGAATTTCGGACCGGTGGTCGGGTTCGCATGGACGCCACGCATGCTGCCGTCTCTCTTCGGGAACGACCGAACCGTCGTTCGTGGCGGATTCCGCATTGCGTACGATTTCGCCTACTACAACATTGCGAGCAACGTTGAAAGCACTTCGCCATTCACGAATCTTGCCAGCGTTCCTGATTCCACGGGCTTAGCTCCGGCGGGTCTGCCGAACGTTTCAACGCTCGACGGCGCGAACATCGCCGCCGCACTGTTCCCACTTGCGCCCAAAGGCAATCCGGGATTCGCGACCGAACTCCAGTTCGCCCCGAATTTCCGCAATCCCTACTCCCAGCAGTGGAACCTCGGAGTTCAGCGGCAGCTCGGAAATAAGACCGCCGCTGAAATTCGCTACGTCGGCAACCACACGATCGGGAATTTCCAGGAGATCAACGGCAATCCAGATCTCTTGCCGCTGATCAACAACGGTTTGGGCAATCTGATTCCGAATGGCATGACGCCCTGCACGACCGCTGGAACGCCGGGCGCAACCGGAACCGACCAGTTCGGAAATCCCGTCGGCTTTGCAAACTGCAACTTCAGCCGCGTGATCGAATATGCGAACACCGGATACTCCATCTACCACGGAGTGCAAAGCCAGCTTCGACTGCAAGGCTGGCATGGTTTCACTGGCCAGGTGTCCTATACCTACAGTAAGACCATCGACAATGCTTCTGAGGCCTTCGGCTCACTTTCAGGACTGAGTACGCTATTCAATCTGTCCCAAAGCCCATTTGACCTTTCGAAGGCGGAGCGCGCGGTCAGCAGCTACGATTATCCAAATGTATTCGACGTGCTTTGGGTTTATGACCTCCCGTTCCATGCCAAGCAAGAAGGTTTACTTGGTCACCTGCTTGGCGGTTGGGAGATCAACGGCACCTACCGCTACAACAGCGGACAGCCGTGGACGGTGGTTCAAAATGCGGGCCAGGGACTTTGTGATCCTGCCGACTTCACCGGCGGCTCCATCGACACCTGCCGTCCCATCCTGGGCAATGCAAAGCTGCCCTTTTCGAATGTGGGTATGTATTGCGACGGGACACTCGCGGCTTGCCCCGCTTCGGCTACCGGCAACGCTGCACTTGCTGCCGGCACATTGGTCAGCGTAAACGCTGGATGCACGAACAGTGGCGGGAGCGCCGGACAGTGCGCAGTTACTCCGATTCCCGGAGCTCACTGGATCATCAACAACGTAGCAGCGGCGAACCTGCTTGGGTCTCCGTTCCTCGGCGTTGGACGCAACACAGAGCGTGGACAGCCGATCAGCACAGTTAACCTTGCCGTCTTCAAGAACACGCGCGTCAACGAACGACTGACTGTTCAGTTTCAAGCGGAAGCGTTCAACCTTTTCAATCATCAGTGGCTTGGGATCCCCAACGTGAATGTGAACCAGGCCGCCAACACGGTCGATGGCGTGAACCAGTTCGGCAGTCTGGCGTTTAATCCGAACGCCGGTGACAGCAATTTCGGAACCGGCAATATCATCAGCGACGGCATTGGACGCCGTCGCCTGCAGTTCGGAGCAAAGCTTATCTTCTAAGCAAATTCCACGCTGCATAACTATCGAGGGAGGAGCCGAAGAGACTCCTCCTTTCTTATTTGCTGGCCGCGCAAACTCCGCTCCTGAACTCCCGCGCTTGACTCCCTCTATGATTTTTAGTTGTACTGCTGTTCGTACTCAACGTATCTTGTTCATCGCATTCTTAAGTCTTCACGGAACACAGTCGGAGGAATCCTCGTGATGAAGAAGCCCCACTTTTCTCGCCGGCAGTTTTTGCAAACCAGCGCAGGAGTAGCAAGCGCGTCCGTGGCGGCCAGTGTTATTCCGCTCGAGTCGCAGCAATTGTTCGCCGATACGGTTGCACCCAGTGATCGCGTGCGATTCGGGATCGTCGGCATCGGGATGGAAGGAACGAATTTGCTTTCAACAGCCGTTGCACTTCCCGGCGTGGAATGTGTTGCTGCGTGCGACTTGTACGACGGCCGCCACGAACTCGCGAGAGAAATCGTCGGCAAACCGATTCCAACTACTCGTCGATATAAGGAACTGCTCGACAACAAAGACATCGACGCCATTGTGATGGCGGTGCCCGATCACTGGCACAAGCAGATATTCGTTGACGCAGTCAGCGCCGGCAAAGACGTGTACTGCGAAAAACCGATGTCGCACAACGCGGCCGATGGTGTGGCTATGGCTGAGGCGGCGAAAAAGAGTGGACGCATCGTGCAGATCGGAGCGCAGCGAACCAGTTCAGTTTTGTGTGCGAAAGCCAAAGAGCTTTACGACAGCGGCGCGATCGGCGAATTGAGTCTGGTCGAAATGACGCTTGGCCGCAATGATCCCACCGGTGCCTGGGAATATCCACCGCCCGCAGATTTGTCGCCGCAAAATCTCGACTGGGACACGTGGCTTGGCACCGCCCCGAAGAAACCATTCGATCCTTACACGTTCGCGCGCTGGCGCTGCTGGAAGGAGTACGGCACTGGCGTTGCCGGCGATCTCATGGTCCACTTGATCAGCGGCATGCAGTTCGTGCTCGGGATCAACGAACCTCCGAAAAGAGCATCGGCGTTCGGCGGAATCTATCGCTGGAAGGACGGTCGCAATATGCCGGACGTTCATCCGGTCCTCTTCGAATACAAAAATATTCCGGTGTACGTCCGCCTGACTCTGGGAACCGAGACCGCCGAGATCACGCGATTCATGGGTTCGAAAGGAATTATCGAACTTGCAGAATTCAGCGTGGCCCACATGCCTCAACCTGGCGTCGATCTTGCTCCCAGTTATTACTGCTACGGTCTCCCTGCGCGATTGAGAAATCCATATTTCAAGCAGTGGCATGAGGAGCATGATCCGAAGCCGGGGCAAGAGCCGATCTACAAGAGTGTGGCGTACAAAGGCGACGACTACGACGATCTGCGTCCGCACATGTGGAAGTTCTTCGAAGCCGTCCGTTCGCGCAAGCCTCTGCTGCAGGACGCAGTCTTCGGTCATCACGCCGCGTTGGCGTGTCACATGGCAAATGAATCGTATTTTCGAACCAGTCCTGTTTATTGGGACGAAGCATCGCAAACCATCAAATCAGGCGAGGGGCGCAATTCATGAACACGAATCGAAACTCATTCAGGATTGGAATTCTGATCACACTGCTAGCTGGTACGTGCTTCGGACAGAAACCCGCCTCGAACGCATCCCTTAAACCGTTTCTTGGACGCTGGGACCTTACCCTTAAGGCTCCGGACGGCGAACATCCATCGTGGTTGGAGCTTTCACTTGATGGCGATCAACTGAAGGCGGAATTCGTCGGTCGATGGGGAAATGCGCGCCCGCTTCCGAAAGTTGAAATCACTTCGGGCAAGCTGACCTTCGTCTCGCCAAAAAAAGAAGAGTCGAGCAAGGAAGACATGGTGTTCGAAGGGAAGATGCAGGGCAATCATCTGGTCGGCACAGTTAATGCTCCGGATACCGGCCAGTGGACGTGGACCGGCGTTCGCGCGCCCTCTCTCGCACGGACAGGAACTCCGCAGTGGGGGAAGCCAGTTCATTTGTTCAACGGCAAAGACCTCACCGGCTGGCATCCAGATAAGCCAAACTCTAGCGCGACGTGGAAGGTCGAAGACGGAGCCTTGGTGAGCCCCGGACACGGCCCCGAGCTGATTAACGATTCAAAGTTTGGCGATTTCAAATTGCACATTGAGTTCAACTGCGGGCCGAACGCCAACAGCGGCATCTACTTGCGGGGACGCTACGAAGTCCAGGTCGAAACCAACTCCATTCAGGAACCGCCGAGTCATCACACCGGCGGCATTTATGGGTTCATCGCGGCTTCGCCGGAGATGCCACGCAAACCTGACGAGTGGCAGACTTTTGACATTACATTGATCGGTCGAAAAGTCACCGTCGTGCAGAACGGCCAAACCATCATCGATAATCAGGAAATTCCCGGGATCACTGGCGGCGCACTCGACAGCCACGAAGGGATGCCCGGGCCGATCTACCTGCAGGGCAGCGAAGACGGCCACGTGAGCTACCGTAATATCGTGCTTACGCCGGCGAAGAAGTAGCGGAGCTAATCGAGCGGCAAGCCGTGAGCTGTGACTAGCACAGGGTTGTGATTGCTCAAAGCTCATCGCTCACAGCTCGGTGCTGAAGTGAATCAGGCCACGAACATGTGTATTCCTGGAACCCGATTGAAGCTTTCCGTTTGCGGCACTTGGTTAGGTTATTTATTGACGTGCTGGTCCGCCTGGTCGCAAGTACCCAACAAGCCGCTGCCCACCATCACTCGCGCAGACGAAATCCGCCGGCTCAGCCCTGAAGAGGCCTCGCTGAATTATCCCGTCCGCATTCGCGGCGTGATAACAATGGATGCGCCAGCGCCTGACTTCTTCATCCAGGATTCGACTGCCGGAATTTTTGTCGAAGGTAGCGCCTCTCCTCGCTTCCCGCATGTACTCGGGCAACTCGTGGAACTTGAAGGAGTTACTGGCCCCGGCAAATTTGCTCCCGTTGTTCGCGAAGCGAAACTACGCGTGCTTGGCGCGGGAGTTCTGCCCAAGGGGCAACTGTTCCCTTTTTCTCAACTCGCGAATGGCCAGCAGGACAGCCAATGGGCGCAAGTTCGCGGCATCGTTCGCTCGGTAGATGTTGACCGGAGTTCGTGGCGAGAAACTAGCTTAGTCGTACGGGTCGCATCCGAAGGCGGCCAGTTCAGCGTTCGCGTTCCGATTGAACATGAACAAAACTTTTCGTCCTGGATCGATAGCGAGGTCCTCGTTGAGGGCGTTTGCGGCAGTCTCTATAACGTAAATCGCCAGCTCACCGGAATTCTTTTCTATGTGCCGCGCTTGAGTTTCATCAAAATTGAATCGTCCGCAACAGAAGTTCCGGTTTCCACTTTGCTGCGCTTCTCTCCGGGCAAAGGTACACGCCATCGAGTTCGTCTTCGCGGTGTTGTTGCGTATCAACAGCCGGGGAACGCAATTTTTCTTCAAGTGCAAGGCAAGGGATTGCACGTGCTCACGCAACAAACGACGCCGCTCGAAATCGGTGATCTTGTGGATGTCATCGGCTTCCCTGCGATGGGGGATTCGGCGCCAATCCTCGAAGACGCCGTCTTTCATCGCTTGGGCCACCAGCCGCCGCCAGACCCACTGAAGCTTGATCTGAATCAGCCCTGGGAACAGTTCGACAGCGCGGTTGTAACTGCCGACGCGAAACTGGTGGACCGCCAGGCTCAACCCAGCGGTCTACGACTGTTGCTGCAGAGGGGCGATGTTCTTTTCGACGCGACTTTGCCGCCCGGCGCATCGGTCAGTGATCTGATATCAATTCCGCTCACCAGCCAAGTTCGCGTCACCGGCATAGGCGCGGTTCGAAGTGGCGGCCTCTGGCAAGTTCCCGAATCCTTCCGCATGCTGCTGCGCTCGCCCGAGGACGTGATTGTCCTTACCACTCCTTCGTGGTGGAACCTGCAACATACCTTGTGGCTGCTGGCAATCGCTGTTGGTGCTCTGCTCGTCGTGATGGCGTGGGTGTTGGTGCTCGGCCGGCGTCTGCGAGAGCAGATGCTCGTGATTCGCCAAAAGCTGCGGCATAGTGCGGTGCTCGAGGAGCGCAACCGCATCGCGCGCGAACTGCATGACACACTTGAGCAGGAACTTGCCGGCATCACCATGCAACTCGATCTCGCGACCGACTGCTTCCAGCAAGCGCCGCGGATCGCGGAACAGGCTCTGGAAGCCGCTCGCGACATGAGCCGCCACAGCATGGTCGAGGCGCGCCGCTCCGTTTGGGACCTTCGCTGTCAGTTGCTCGAGGAGGGTGATCTTGTGTGGGCCATCTCGCAAATCACCCAGCCACTTGCGGCACGCGCTTCTGCAGAAGTGGATATCAAGATTCAAGGTCAGCCAGTTCGTTTGCGTGGGCAGGTGGAAATGAACCTGTTGCGCATCGCGCAGGAAGCCGTGGCGAACGCGCTTAAGCACGGCCGAGCCCAGCGTATCGGGATTGAGCTGCAATACGAGATAAGTGCAGTCCGTCTTGCAATCAAAGATGACGGCAGCGGCTTTCCTCCCGCTCAAGCCTCGCGCGCGGGACACTTTGGACTGCTCGACATGCGTGAACGCGCGCAATCGATGACGAGTGAACTCAAAGTAGAAAGCGAGCCGGGAGCGGGGACCCGCATTTCAGTAGTCGTGCCGCTCGAGACAGTCGCAGCAAGCCATGTCGAACTCAAAGCCAATACGTATTCTGGTCGTTGACGACCACTTCATGGTTCGGATGGGACTCTCATCGTCACTGAACGTGGAGCCCGACATTGAAGTCGTTGCCGAAGCTGGAAGTGGCGAGGCGGCCCTTGAGGCGTATCGAAAAATTCGCCCCACCCTCGTCATGATGGATCTGAGATTGCCAGGCATGAGCGGGACTGAGTGTACGGCTGAACTCGTTCGCGAGTTCCCAGATGCTCGCGTCCTCATGCTCTCTACACATTCCAGTGAAGAAGAAATTTTTCGCGCCATCCAAGCCGGAGCGCGCGGCTACGTCGTGAAGAGCATCGTTCGGGAAGAGCTTCTGCGGGCGGTGCGCGAAGTGCATCGCGGCGGGCAATATTTTGATTCCGTCGTCGCATCGCACCTGGCTGAGCGTCAATCACATCGCGCGCTGAGCAGCCGTGAGGTGGATGTGCTGCGGCTGGTCGCGAAAGGATTCGGCAACAAGGAGATTGCCGACGTGCTGGACATCGCGGAAGTAACTGTAAAGCTCCACGTAAGCCACATGCTCGAAAAGCTTGACGTCAAAGACCGCACGCAAGCCGCAACCGTTGCCCTGCAACGGGGAATCATTTCCCTCGATTAGAATGTTGTTCTGTTCCCGCCTTCTAAATTTCAACCGAATCTCCGGCGCCGACTATACGAAAGTACAGTATTGACAACGTTTATTCGACTGCGTTCCCATTCGGTTTGTACCTTGCCCGGCTTCGCTTTACGGGCGCGGCGATCATCGCCAGTTGAAGAAAATCGGGGGCATCCATGTCTAATACTTTTCCTGGCAGAATAGCGCGTTTAACTACATTCTTTGCCATTCTTGCTTTAGCTAGCACACTGTCACACGCGCAGGTCACCTCAGGAACAATTTCCGGGTCCGTAAAAGACAGCAGTGGCGCCGTAATTCCCAATGCCACGGTGACGGTCCGCGCCGGCGCAATCGGACTCACCAGAACAACGAAGTCATCGCAAGCAGGAGAATTCGTTGTCCCTGACTTGCCGCCGGCCACGTATGACATTTCTGTTGAAGCGCAAGGCTTCAAGGCGCTGGAGTCGAAAGGTATTGTGTTGAGCGCTGCCGATAAGCTCAATGCGGGCGATCTGACGATGCAGGTTGGTACGACTACCGAAACTGTCTCCGTGAGCGCCGACACCGGACAAATTCAGTTGCAATCCAATTCCGGCGAACGGTCTGATCTGATCACCAACAAACAGCTCAACGATGTCGCCATCAACGGCCGCAACGTGCTCGATTACATGAAGCTGATCCCCGGCGTCATCAGCAGCTTTGATGGACATGCTTCTGGCACGGGTGGCTTGGATGCCATGAATATCAACGGCACTCGCGCCAACGAGCACGAGTTCACGATTGACGGCGCTTCAAACGTTGACACAGGTAACAACGGCGGCACCCACGTCACCATCAACCCAGATGCTATTGAGGAAGTTAAAGTCCTGACCTCAAACTATCAGGCTGAGTTCGGCAAAGCCGCCGGAGGGCAGATCGCGATCACAACCAAGGGTGGGACGAATCAGTTTCATGGTGACGCCCGCTTCTTCCATCGCAATGAAAGTCTGAACGCGAACGAATGGTTCAACAAACAGAATGAGCTGAAAGGAAACAATCCGAACACGCCGCCTCTCTATCGCTACAACTACATCGGCTATCAGATTGGTGGGCCGATTAAGAAAGACAAGTTGTTCTTTTTCTGGAGCCAGGAATTTTACCGTCAACTGATTCCCATCTCAGGGACAGTGCAGTTCTACACGCCAACACAACTGGAACGTCAAGGCGATTTCTCTCAATCCGTGGTTCCCGGCCCATCCGGTAGTCCGCAACCAGTTGTGATCTCCGGACCTGGTATTACGAATAACGTCATCGATCCGTCGGCAATCAACCCTCAAATGCAGGCGCTCCTCAGTCTTTTTCCGCTTCCGAACGTGGGCGGATTTGGAGTCAATGGTCAGAACTATAATTTCTCTGAATCGCTTTCCGCGCATGATCCTCGCCGCGAAGACATCTTGCGCATCGACTATCAGCTTAATGCTGGCAATCGCCTTTTCGGACGCTGGATACACAACACAGATGAAAACACATCTCCATTTGTACCGTTCCCCGGCCCGTTCGGTATATTCGCCTGCTCCACCGCGATTACGTTCCAGGGTGGATGTGTCCAGCATCATCCAGGTTGGAACTTTTCGCTCAACTTGGTCAGCACGATTACACCAAACGTGCTCAATGAATTTTCCGTCGGGCCAAGTCATACACTTTCTTTGGCCGAAGCGGTGAACGGAAACGTCTCCCGAGGCGCAAACAATCTCAACATTCCGTTACTGTTCCCAGTAGGCGCCGATCAATCCGTGCCTGATCTTGGTTTCAACTTCAACGGTCCCGACGTGAATCTGCCCGGCAGTTACCTGGGAGCAACTCCGTGGCACCAGGCGAATACAACCATAAATCTGAACGACAACATTACCTGGATTCGTGGTCACCACACTTTGAAGTTTGGGATTTTTTATCAGCGCAACCGCAAAGATCAAATTGCCTGGGGCAACATCAATGGCCAGTTCAGTTTCAGCACGGCGCCGACCGGCGCGGGCACGTGCCCCGGCGGAGCGAACACATGTACTCTAGGCGATCCTTTTGCCAGCACCTTGTTAGGCGATTTTGATACCTTCAGTCAATCTACCGCCCGCCCGCTGGGGGAATTCCGTTACAACCAACTCGAGTTCTTCGCACAGGATACGTGGAAGATCACGCAGCGCCTGACGCTCGACTACGGAATGCGATTCTCCTGGATTCCGCCGCAATATGACGCCAAGAATCAGGTCGCACTCTTCGACCCGTTTTCCTACAACCCGGCGAATGCAGTTTCGATCGATCCCAGTGGCAACATTATTCCCGCTGCCGGAGGCAATCCACTGAACGGCGAAAAGTTCGCCAGCCAAAATCAAATTCCTGCCGGCGGATGGGACGACCGCGGCATTATGCCGGAGCCGCGCTTCGGCTTCGCCTATGACGTATTCAGCTCCCACAAGACGATCCTGCGCGGCGGCGCAGGAATGATGCATGATCGCGTTCAGGGGAATTTGATCTTCAACACAGTCTTCAACAATCCCGCAGTCGTGGAAACCGCCTCAGTGGGCGCCGGGAACATTGCCGATCTGCCTACATTGCAATCGAGTTTCGGGACTGGCGTTCTTGGCAATATCCTCGGCGCTGATAAACGGGGCCAAGTGCCAACGGTTTACAGTTACAGCCTCGGAGTTCAACAAGAATTGGGCGATGGCACTACGCTCGATATCGCATATGTGGGAACGATGGGCCGCCATCTCGTGACCTCGCGAGACATCAATGCGGAGCCATATGGCACTCTGTTCAGCGCGGCCGCTCAAGACCCGAATTGCTCGCTGTGGAATGGCGGGCCAATACCTGCCGTCCAGCCCGGATTGCAGCCCCAATACGCTGCCGCCGGATACAACTACAACGGCTGGTGCGCACTGGGCACTGCGGCATTCACCAGCGCCCCTCTCGTGCCGTTCAAAGGATACGGGCAGATTCCCTATCTTGAGTTCAATGGCACATCGAACTACAACTCGTTGCAGGTTTCATTGCAACGCCGGTTCAGTAGAGGTTTCACCTTCGGAGTCGTTTACACGTACTCGAAAGCCTTGACTACAGCCAACACTGATGAGGACACGCAGGATACGTTCAACGCTCTTCTCGATTACCGCAGGGCGGGATGGGACCGCACGCACGTTTTCGCAGCGAACTACGTCTATGACATCCCAAGCGTGACCAAACATTTCGGCGGGCCGAAGTGGCTCTCCTACATTACGGACAATTTCCAACTGAGCGGCATAACTCAATTTGAAACCGGCGCGCCTACCGACTTGAACAATCAGTTCTCATTCCCGCCGGGCAGCATTACGGGATCTGATCAGTACGGAGCGATTCCCTATTACTACAACGTCGATGCCAACGGCAATCCGCTGATTCCGAAAATCGGGCCGCCTGGACGCGGCTCGCGTGATTTCTTCCAGAACGGCGGCATGCAGAACTGGGATCTGTCTCTGTTCAAGAACATCCCTTTCGGAAAAAGCGAAGCTCGCTATATCCAGCTTCGGCTGGAAGCATTCAATGCCTTCAACCACCCGAACTTTCAGGATAAGAACTACGGCGCAGATTGGGGCGGACCCTGGGCTTATGCGAATGCAACCGATCCCCTGACGGTGACGAAGAATGCGAACTGGGGAACTTATTCGGATACGTACTCAGGAGTGGGTGGCTTCAGAGTCGTGCAATTAGGCGCGAAAATTTACTTCTGAGGCTTAACACGCGCGGCAGCATCAATCTTCATCGTGGTGCCGCTTCTGGATCTCGTCCCAGAGCATGTTCAGCACTTCTTCTCGCTTTGGGCCGTTCAGTTCACGTTCGAGCTGTTCCAGTGCGACCGCGATCACGTGATAGTGGTGGGCGCCGGCAAATTTCGGGTCGGAAGTTACTTCAAGCCACAACCGGTGCAGCAGGTCCAGGTCCTGCTTGCGAAGCCGCGGTAAGTGGGGCCCCAGATAGTATTCACGCGCGACGCCATTTGGCAGCCGCACTTCCATCACCAGCCTTGGTTTTGGCTCCGGTAGACGCTCCCATGCGTTCCCGGTCAAGCGTGCCTGCTCATCGGGACTCAGCTTGTTCGATAAGCCGCAAACAATCCGGCTCGACTCCAATCTCTGCCCTGTACCAACGATCGCATCAAAAACGTCAGTCGCGGGGACCACTAAAAGCGAAATTGGCTTTCCTTCTTTCTCTGCGGCGGCTACGGCGGCCGTGAACAGTTCCTGCTCGTAGGAATCGAACACGTCGTTGGCCTCAAAGGAAGTTTGCCCGAAGGAAACTCCACGTCCGTAAAGGCGCGCAGTCATGACAACTACATCCTGCTGCGTAGTATCCGTACGGCGCAGAACTTCGCGCAAATAGTACAAATTTTTTGGATCGCGTATGGCGACTAAGATATTTCCCGGTCGCACACCGAGTGTTTCAGTCGCCGGCTCTTCATTGCCATAGATACGGAATTGATCGAGCCCCTCCTGCCTGCCTGCGCGTTGTCTAGCTACGTGGCGTTCGGAATACGTGAATAGCGCGAAGAAAACAATACTGAAGCTCACTCCGCCGATCGTCGCCTCGTATTTCGTGAACAGATTTACCACTGCGGTGAGAAACAGCACCGTCGCAATCAGGATCACTCCCAGCGGCAGTTCCCGGCCTTTACCAAGCGGAATGTTCAGCGGCACTTTCCATTCGCGCTTTGCAGGTTCCGTATATCGCAAGACCAGCACCGCCAGCGCCATCAGAGCGAAGCTCCAGATCACTCCAAATGCATATAAACCCGCCAGAGTGAAGACGTTTCCGCGCGTCAACAGGATTGTCAGCAACTGCATTCCAACCACAAGGTTGATAATGCGGTAGGTCGTCCCATACCGCGGATGCGGTTTCTGAAACGCCTCTGTGAGTACGCCGTCTTCAGCTACTCGATTGAGCACCCCGTTTGCGCCTACGATCGACGTATTGTGGGCACCGGAAAGAATGAGCACTCCCACCAGCACTACGAATCCGTGAAAGACCAGCCGCGCCCACAACGGTCCCCACAAATGCATTGCTATGCCGCCGATCAGGTTCCCGAAAAACAGGTGCCGCTCGCCGTCTGGAATGATCATCACGGCGAAGAACGACGTCAGTGCCGTGAATAGCAGCGCATAAATTCCGATTACGACTGCTGCTTTTTTCAGATTCGTCAGCTTCGGGTGCGCAATCTCGCGGTTCACCTGCGCCAGAGTCTCTTCGCCGCTCATGGCCAGTACCGAGTGCCCGAACCCAACCAGCAGGATAAAAAGCGTCAGATGACTCAACCAACTGTTCTTCAATCCCGCCAGCCAGCCGAGCGACTCGTGGTCAAGGTGGATGCCATGCGCCAGCGGGCCAGGAGGAAGAGGAGCAGGTGCGTGGATCAATGTGACCAGGCACCAGAGGATCATGATGACGACCATGACCGTGGTCACAGCCATGATCTGCAGCGCCTTCGAACTCGATTCGTGAAGGCCCTGCGTATTCTTCCACCAGAAGTAGACCGCGACGGCCACGCCAAAGACTGCGGCAAAGGCATCGTCGGGAAAGTGCCGCAAAGGATGATGCAGGTACTCTGCAACGTCGTGAATAAAGCCGACGAGATACTGGCCGGCAACTACAGAGCTGAGCGGCCCGGTCAAAACATAGTCAAATAGAAGCGCAGAAACGGAGAACTTGGCAAGCGACCCACCCATGGCACGGCGAACCACGCGATACACGCCGCCGCGAACGAACATGCTGGTTGACTCGATATACAGCATGCGAACACAGTTCGCGAACAGCATCACCGCGAGAATGAACCAGGGCGCGCTCTTCCCAATGACCTTCTCGGCGTCGCCGCCAACGTAGTACGCCGACGATCCAAGATCGGAAAGAACGATTGCCGCCGCACGCCAGAAGGAAATAAAGCTCAGCAGAACGGTTGTGGCAACGAAGACCTTGACGGCAGGCCGTCTTTCACCTCCGCCCGTGTCTGACGCGTGGCTGTCGGGATTCATGTTTGGGTGTTGGCCTCGTTTTTTAGCAGGCCAGTAAGATTGGTTACTCTGTCCCTCGAATCAGAAGTCTCTTGGAGTTAGTAGAAGAACCCAAGGGCGACTATCTTGTGTTATCGATGAAGGGCAGAACAGGTTCAGACCTGGCACTCCCGTCACCGTTACTGGATGATTTGGTACTGATCGCACCATCTGCAGCCGAGGCAGCCGCGACCGCCGCTGCGGCTTCTTTCGGCTTAAGAAACTTCGCCGTGTTCAGCAAAGTGCGCCCCAAGGAAGCATTGTAGCTTGTCCAACTAGAATCGTTTTCCGCCTCGCGCTCGAAGTGCGCGCGCATGCTCTCCATCTTCGAATCCAAATCGTCTAGATAGTGGAGCATCAGTGCCTCTGGAAACATTGGCAGCTTCGGCGATCCAAACTCGTATTCGCCATGATGGCTGATGATCAGGTGCTCAAGCAGTGTTTTTAGTCCATCTGGGAAGTTCGGCAGGTGCGCAATTTTCCCTTGCAGCATTTCGAGTTCGATGATCATGTGCCCGAGCAACTGTCCACGACTGGTATAGGAGAACGACCGCGAATAAGCCAGCTCATGGATCTTTCCGATGTCATGCAGGAATGCGCCCGTCAGCAGCAAATCGCGGTTGATCTGCGGATAATTCCGGCATAGCAGATCACACGAACGGAACAACGAGACCACGTGATCGAGCAATCCGCCGATGTAGGCGTGATGCAAGGTCTTTGCCGCCGGGGCATTCCGGTACGCCGCTGCTATTTCCGGATCAGCCATGAACGCATGCACCAGTGTTTTTAAGTTCGTGTCCTGGAATGAATCGACGAAACTCGCAAGCGTTCGCCAAAGTTCATCGACGTCCTTGGTTGTTTTCGGAAGGTAGTCCGCAAAATCGACCTCGGAATCGCCCAGCTTACGGAGCTTGTGAATCGTCAACTGGAAGCGGTTCTTGTATCGGTTCAGCAGGCCTTTGACTTTCAGGAAGTCGTCCTGCTCGAACGCGTCGATGGCATCTTCGACGTTGTCCCACATCTTGGCTTCAATTTGCCCGCACCGGTCGCTCAATGTGAGCGCGAGGTAAGGCTCACCAGATTTTTTAGGTTTGACTTGCTTTGTGGTGACAACAAAGGTGGAGACGATAACCTTGTTTTCGAAGCGCCCACAATCCGAGAGGAAAAAATCTTTCATAACCCAAATCCGGTGCGCCAATGTACCCGACGCGCAGTTCCGGTTCCGGCAAGCTTACCTTAAAACACGCCTAATTTCTTCCTCTTTTTCAGCTCTTTTGCACTCGCTTCTTTGGCCGCGGTGGTCACGATGGGCTTGCTTTCATTCGGGCTTGCGCCAGTATCAATGTAGCCCGGCTTGATATCGATGTACGCTTCTTCCCGCAACTTTTTCAGATACTCACGCAGCGCGGGCTGCAGCTTCTGCATGTACACGGCTTCCTGCAAACGTCCTTCAACCTCGCTGAACGGAGGTATTCCGGCGCTCTGGTGCTCAACCACCTTCAAGATCACAAAGCCTTGCTTGGTGCGGATCACGTCTGAAACATCCCCTTTTTTCATATTGAAGGTGATGTCCTCAAGCTGCTTTGCCAATTTTCCGCGCTCAAAATAGCCGAGATCGCCGCCCTGCGCAGCCGACGGCCCCTGCGACTCCTTCTTCGCCATATCTTCGAACTTCGCGCCGGCTTTTATCTGGTTGAGCAGATCGTCGGCCTTTGCCTTTGCAGCGTCAATTTTTTGCTCGTCATCTCCGGCCTGTTCTGTCGAAATCAGGATTTCGCTCAGCCGAACCTGTTCGGGATGCGACAGCTCCGCTTTGTGGGCCTCGTAAAACTTCTGTTCTTCCTCTTTCGAAGGATTGATCCTGGATCCGACTTCACGCTGGATGACCTGCTGCGTGATGATTTCGGTCCTCATGTTGTCTTTGAAGTCTTCGAACGAAACGCCTTGGGCTTCGGCGGCCTTTTGCAGGTCTTCCATCGTGTCAAGTTTCATCTGCTTGCGCATTTCGTCGAGCCGCTTTACCAGGTCCGTTTCGGCGGAAATATCAAGGTCCTTGCCTTTTTCAAGCAACAACTCGCGGTCGATCAGGCCGCGAAGCACATCTTTTTGTCCATCAGCAACCACCTGGTCGGCATGGGTGGGATCTTGCTGCTGGGCTTCATCTTTCAGTTGCTGCTGCTCTTTCTGGTAGTCGGAGCGTGTAATGATGCGGTTATTGACGCGCGCGATAATCTCTTCGACAACTGTGTCAGCGGAGACGAGACTCGGCGCCACGACTGTGGCGGCAAGAAGACAACGAAGAAACACTCTGTACATAGTTGATGTCCGGGACCCGGGTTAAGTGTCTTGCTCTTCTCAAATTGTAACCTGCGGGACGCCTCGGCTGTGTAACTGTCCGCCTTTTTTGCAAGCCTTTCGTCGTGCGACAACCTCGCCGCGCATCCTACTCTCATGGGCGTTTTATAATCCAATGCTCACATGCCGGAGTTCATGACCTACTCACGTCGAGCGCGAATCTGGACAGGACTGTTTGCCGCTTTGTTGTTTCCACTGCTGTGCTTTGCGGCAAAACAATTCTCCATGCCCAAAACTCAGCCGGCCTTCAGCTACCCGGCGCACGATCATCATCAGACGGAAAACGTTACCGTTGCCCTCGACCCATATGACACGCCGGCCAAAGCGAACATCTTCGTTGTGAACTACCGCCAGCACGAGCTTCTTCCAGTCCTGCTAGTCATCACCAACGATTCCAACGAACCCATTCAACTCGCAGACATGAAAGCCGAACTGGTTACCGCTGACAGGACCAAGCTCTCGCCAGACTCTGAAGACGATATCTTTCGGCGGATCTCTCACCCGAATGCTTCTGGGACGCGTTATCCAATCCCGTTCCCGACTTCGAAGGCCAAAGGCGGCGTTAACGCCAAAGAGAAAGATGAAATCGAAAATGCGCAGTTCCGCGCGAAAGCGGTTGAGCCGCGCAGTTCGCAAGTCGGATTCTTATTCTTTGATGTTTCCGACGTCCCAAATCCTCTTGCGGGGGCGCGTTTTTATCTGACCGGCGTGCGCAATTCGTCCGGAAACGATCTCATGTATTTCGAAGTGCCGCTCGATAAATATCTGCAGAGTGCTGATAACCAGAAATAAATTGTGATGACCCTATGAAGTGGCGCTCACTCGAAGAATCCTCGCCTGCATCTGAACGGCGCACGCTTCATGAGATCTATGCCGATCGCAAGCAGCTCATAGCAAAATACGTGCCGCCCGAGATCACTGCCGTCCACGACCGTGTGATCGCAGAGTTGGAAAGCTCGGGAGTCTCGTCGCGCGTGTTGAAGATCGGAAGTAAAGCGCCAGACTTTGAACTTCCCGATCAAAATCGAAATCTCGTTCATTCCTCGGAATTGCTTAAGGACCGCCGGCATGTGATCTGTTTTTTCCGGGGTCGCTGGTGCCCTTTTTGCGTAGGGCAATTGGAAGCGATGAATGCTATCTACCCGGACCTTCAAAAAGCTGACGCAGCGCTGGTCGCCATCTCCCCGCAAACTGTCCACCAATCCTTCCTTATGGCCGATCAGCATCACCTGCGCTTTCCGCTGCTAAGCGATACCGGCAACCAAGTCGCGCGCCAGTTCGGCGTGGTCTATCGCGTCCCCGAATACCAGCAGGAAATTTATGAACGCGCTTTCGTGAACCTGCCTTTCATCAATGGCGACGCCAATTGGGAACTGCCGATTCCGGCCACATATGTGGTCGATCGCGATTCTACGGTGTTGTATGCCTATGCCAATCCCGACTACACGGAGCGGCCAGAGCCCGGTGCCATCCTGCAGCTTTTTCCACAGCTTTCGTGCTGACCAATGTTCACTCGTCACAATCGCAGTGTTCAGTTGTCCTAAACAGGGAAAATTTATCTTCTTACAATTCCCGAACAGGGACGGTATTTCCAGCAAAGAAATAAGGCTTCCCGCCCCAGAACGATCTATTTGAACAATCGAGATACCAATTATGACCGCCGCTATTGCCCCGACCAGTTTTGTTCCTTCCACGCGTTCACAAGAGAGTCAGGCACTGTTAAGCCTTTTGATCGTTGATGACGAACGGGCGGTCCGGGAGGCGGCCCGCGACGCCGCACTTATATTGGGCTACCGCGCAAGCGCGTGTGACTCAGCCGAGCAGGCCCTGCGCTTGCTCGAATCGCAGAACGTCGATGTTGTTCTGCTCGATCTCAAGCTGCCCGGCAGCGGCGGCATTGAAACTCTGCGCCAGATCAAGAGCCGCCGCCCCGATGTGGAAGTCGTCATGGTGACAGGCAACGGTACGGTCGAAACCGCCGTTCAGGCGATGAAGGCCGGCGCCTACGACTTCGTCAGCAAGCCATTCAGCCTGGAAGAACTCCGCCTGCTCCTCGAACGCGTTGCCGCTCACCTCAAGCTCAAGACTGAAAACCGCATGTTGCGCGAGAAGATCAAATCCAAGCAGGGGTTCGGCAACATCATTGGGCGCGCGCCCGAAATGGACAAGCTCTACCGCATCATTGCCAAGGCTGCGCACAGCGCCCATCCCGTTCTGATCCTGGGCGAGAGCGGAACCGGCAAGGAAATGGTGGCGCGCGCGATTCACCACTCCGGGCCATATCGCGATAAACCATTCATCCCGGTTGATTGCGGATCGCTTGTGCCAACGTTGATTGAAAGCGAACTCTTCGGCTACGTCAAAGGCGCATTCACCGGCGCCATGCAGACCAAGGCCGGTCTGCTTTCGATTGCCGAAGGGGGGACGATTTTTCTCGACGAGATCGGCGAGCTTCCCATCGACTTGCAGGCCAAAATGCTTCGCGCCCTCCAGGAAAAGGAAATCCGGCCGGTCGGCAGCACGAAGACACAGCCGATCAACGTGCGCGTGCTGGCGGCGACAAATCGCGATCTGGAACATGCCGTTGTGAGCGGCTCTTTCCGTCGTGACTTGTACTTCCGGCTGAACGTGCTCACCCTGCGCATTCCTCCCCTGCGGGAACGCCGACAAGACGTTCCACTGCTCGCCGGTCATATTCTCGAACGCCTGTCACAGAATTCTGGCATTGCGCACGAACTCAGCGACGACGCTATGCGCGCGCTACTTGCATATGACTGGCCCGGCAACGTCCGCGAACTCGAAAATTGCCTGGAGCGGTGTTGCGCAATCACCTCCGATACAGTGATCCATATGGTCGATCTGCCGAGTTCCATCACCGGAGCACCGGCGCGCTTGTTTTCTGAATCGCCGGAGAAGCGTGTGATTCCTCTTGCGGAGCTCGAGAGACAAGCTATTCTGAGCGCGATCGCGCAGCTCAATGATGACAAGTTGATGGCTGCCAAAATGCTTGGCATCGGGAAAACAACTCTGTATCGCAAGCTCAAGGAGTATGGCGTCCAACTATAGCCAGTTTGGAATTCGATTTCCCGAACTGGAACCCAGGGCTGCTTGCGATTCGCTTTAGTCCTTTGCCTTCAACGGTGAGTTTTGGCCTTCAGCTTGCGATGTCGTCTGCATGATCCTGATTATCTGGAACTCCCAAAAGGCACACGAGTGCGCCCGCACCATTGAACACGCCATGCAGGAGCCTGTGCAGGTCGCCTCGAGCCTGCACGAGGGTGGCAACTGCTTGCGCTCACGGGAGTATTCCGCCGTGGTGGTCGATCAATGGATCACTGAAGCCGAGCCTGAACCGACCAGCATTGTCTTTGACAATCTTGGAATGGCAGTTCCGGTTTTCGTGAACTTTGGAATCAGCGGTGTGGAGCGGATTTTGCGAGAGCTACGAGCGGCGCTAACGCGACGTGGTCATGAAACCGTTTTGGCACGGCACAGCGCGCAGCAAACAATGCGTGCTGAGCTTAAAGACGATGTGACCGCTCTGCTGCTTTCGTGCGGAATAGCACTCAGCGAGCCGGATATTTCTCCACCGACAAAATCGCACCTCGAAAAAATCGAGGAACTCGCGAAACGGATGAAGGAGAAATTGGCTGTTCCGAACGAAGAGAAGGCCGCTGCCGCAGGAGCGTAGAACCGACCAGGAAAATAGAGCTCTCATTCCGAGCGAAGAAGCTTAATTTCGCAGTGACTACGCAGGCGAGGAGCTATTAACTTGCCGCCGAAGCGGCGCTTGCCGGTTTCTCGGAATCTTGCAGCATGAACTCGAGCATTTCCTGCGGGACCGGTGCGCTCCACACTGGCGCAAACGACTGGCGATGCAGCGGCGACGGCCCATGCTCGCGCAGTGCGGCCAAGTGCGTGGGGGTGCTGTAACCCTTGTTTGACTTCAATCCGTAAATCGGAAACACCGGGTCCCACTCGGCGATCATCTTGTCGCGATGCACCTTCGCGATGATTGAAGCCGCCGCGATTGATGCCGAAAGCGCGTCGCCGTGAATGATCTTCTGCTGCGGCACTTCAAGGTCGAGCCGCATGGCGTCGATCAGCAAATAATCTGCCGCCGGACTCAATTGCACGACCGCTTCATGCATCGCCAGCCGGGAAGCGTGATAAATGTTGATCTGATCGATTCGCGCTGCATCGACCGCCGCGACCGCCCACGCAACCGCATGCTCGCGGATGCGGTCCGCCAGCACTTCGCGCCGCTCAGCTTCCAGCAGCTTCGAATCGCGCAGCCCGCGAATCCTGTAACACGGATCAAGCACCACTGCCGCGGCCACAACCGGCCCAAACAGCGAACCGCGCCCGACTTCGTCGACGCCGGCGACCAACTTCGCACCCGAGGACCACGCCAGCTTTTCATATTTCAGAGTGCAGCGCAGACGCTTCAGCAGGCGCATCTTTAGGGCCGAAGGCGAAAGCTTCTTTCCATCGCGGGACTTCGCGGCAGTAGGCATCAGGAGAAGGGACTCTTGCGAAGATCATTACTCCTGCTGGCTTGTGGGCGCAAGAGGAAACTACCCGTGCGCGTGCGGGCTCTGCGGCGGATTTCTTCTGACGGGAGCTTTGTGAGACTTAACCACCCTGACTTCAAAATCGACCGGCTGTTGCCTGGGCGGGTAGCAGGCTGCGTTATCACAGGCCTGATATTTCAGGTATCCGTGAATCGCGTATTTTTGCGGCAGCACAGTACTGAGCGGACGAACGCCAACCTCAACCGCGAAATCTCCGCTGTACACGTTGAGCTTCTCGTCCGGCGCAAAAGGAAAGCTGCGGTCTACCCCTGGTGGATAGGTAATTTTTCCGATCACGATGTCGGTCGGGGCAGTCAACCTAAGCTCGGTTTTCTTCAGGTACTCCTGTTTGGGCTGATTGGAGTTGATGTGAAAGCCGCGAGCCACCCGAAATTGCAGCTCTACGTCTGTTGAGCGGCCTCGCTCGACCGCGTCAATTTGAGGCGCCAGCATGGTGACATACGGTTTGCTGCGCGCCAGCTCTTGCGAGAGAGAAGTTGCCCCCATGCCTAACAGCACTAGACAGGCGCGAGCCAGGACGGGCTTCACTTGCTCGCCACCTGATTTCCGAGCGCCTTCTGAATATTTGTCTCAATCTCGGATTTGCTCACCAGGCCAAAAACATGGTCGAGGATTTTCCCGTCGCGATTGATATAGAACGTCGATGGCAGATATTCGATGCCGCCGTACTCCGCGCCCACTTCTTCTTTACCGATCAGCACCGGGTAATTCACGCCCAGCTTTTGCGCGAACGAGCGAATCTGCGAAGGGCTTGCATCATCCATCGCGACGCCGATCACCTGCAGTCCTTGCGGCCCATACTTGTTCTGCAAATCGACGAACCACGGCATCTCGACCTTGCAGGGCTCACACCATGTGGCCCAGAAATTCAACAGCACTGCCTTGCCGTGAAAATCCGCCAGCTTCATCGTCTGGCCATCAAGGGACGCCAGACTGAAGTCGGGCGCCTGTTGGCCTGATAGCTGGCCTGCTGGGGTTTTGATCGGCGCTCGTCGCGCCCGCTGAATGCCGAACACCAGCATGACCGAAATGATCATGGCAATGACGATCAAAATCACTGGATCGCGGCGTCCAGACTGCCGTCTCGGCGGTTCGGGCGAAGGTTGCGGAGGCGGAACGTCTGGCGTGTTCGGCCGTAGATGATCGAGGTTGTCGGGTACGCTCACAAATCTCCTCTACAAAGTAAAACGGTTAAGAAATGACAGATAGTGCGACAACAGCGTGAACCTTCCAATGATCAATAGGACCCCAAGTGCAATCAGCAGACCACCACTCGCGACTTCGATCGCGTGCATGTGCCGGCGGAAGCGACCATAAAAACTCAGGAACCGTTCAATTCCCAGGGAGGTAAGTAGAAATGGTACTGCTAAACCGAGCGAATAAATCGTAAGTAGGAAGATTCCCTTGCTCACCGAGTTTTGTGCCGCTGCCAAATATAGTATCGCCGAAAGGATAGGTCCGACGCACGGTGTCCACCCGAACGCGAATGCAAATCCGATTACAAACGCGCCCCAGGCGGTGCTGCCACCCTTTACGTTGTGCAGCCGCGCATCCGAGTACAGCAGCTTGATCTTGTAAATGCCGGTCAGGTGCAGCCCGAAAACAATGATGACTACACCCGCGATCTGCGCCAGCAAAGATTTATAGCGATACGCAACCTGGCCGACTTCGGTTGCGAGCGCGCCGAGTATAACGAACACAATGCTGAAACCGATAACGAAGGCAATCGAATTCAGCATGACTTTGCCGAGTAGCGCTTTCTGCTGTTCTTTGAGCTCCTCAACTCCTACGCCCGAAATTAGCGACACGTATCCGGGCACCAGTGGCAAGACGCAAGGCGACAAAAATGACACCAGACCGGCAATAAATGCGGCAATTGGAGTCGGATTGGCCATGTGCAAACTATTGTACCTTTTGGTTGTTTGTAAGTTGTCAGTCGCCAGAAGCTACAGGCCAATGGTCGAGTGGCCATTGGCTGGCGGTTCGTGAGTCGTGGGTCGTGAGTCGTGATTCGTGGCTCGTGAGTCGTGACTCGTGATCCGTGGCTCGTGATGTGTGCCTTCGATCGATTGGCAGAATCGTGATTGGCATGTATGCACTGCGACCGACCTCAGCGGCTAAAGCCCGGAGGGGTTAAGAATCTTTTGCAGACCAAAGTCGTGCCCTTCCCGATGAGTTTGTTATTCAAAATGACATCACCAGACAGAAACGAACCACGAGCCACGGATCACGAGTCACGACTCACGAATCACTGACCCACCAGCCACTGATCACTGACCACTGCTCTTCGGCTTCGCCGCCGGTCCAACTTCCTTAGGTGCTTCGGCCACAATCTTCCGCAAAAGCTCTGTCGGCAAAATCGCCGTCAGAACCGCACGGTCATCTTTCCGTTCCACCTTCAGGCTGTCGAGAGCTTTCTTAAAATCCGGATCGCCCGTCTGCCCTCCGACCGCAATTTCTGCCGAATGAAAAATCGAGACATAAGTGTTCACCTGGCTGGCCAAATCCTGCGCTGCCTGATCGTCGTGCGTAAACGCCTCCGCCCGAAAATGCACCGCGCGCAAATACCGTACTGATGCCACGACTGTCGTTGGAGTTGAGACCGGCAACGCAACATCCAATGGCGAGTTCAAACTCGACG
>DAIPJJ010000138.1:0-11568 GCA_036770325.1 Terriglobales bacterium | reverse complement strand
GAAAGCCAGGCCGCCTAGAGACAGGAGACATCCTTCGCGCAGCACCAGTCGCAATACATGACCCTTGTCAGCGCCCAGTGCCATGCGCAAGCCGATTTCATGCGTGCGCTGTGTCACCCCGAAAGACATCACGCCATAAATTCCAATCCCGGCCAGCAACAGGGCCACTCCTGCAAACGAGCCAAAGAGAATGGCGATGAATTGATCGCCAAGCAGGGCCCGGTCGAGCAGCTGGTCCATGGTGATAATGTTCGAGAGCGCGAGTTCAGCATCAACGGAGTGAATTGCGGCAGCGATGCTCTTCGTCATCTCTTCGGGATCGCCTGTGGTCCGCACCGCAATGCCGGCCTGAGGCCAGGGACTTTGGGCGAACGGGACATCAATCTCCGCGCCGTCGTCGTTTCGCAAACCATTTGTGCGCACGTTGTGGAAGACACCGACGATCTGCCACGCTACAGTTGCTCCAACACGTGGCTGGCCAGGCACCAACTGATCAATCGAGACGGTTTGCCGTAGCGGATCCATGCCGGATAAGTAACGGCGAACAAAGTTTTCGTTGACCACGGCTACGCGCGGCGCGGTTGCGGAGTCCTGGTCGGTAAAGCCACGACCGCTCACGATGCGAATGCCATAGGTATTGAAATAGCCGGGAGAGACCATCTGAAACGGCGAGGTGGGCCGGAGTGACGGATCACTAACCGGCTTACCAGACACACTGAAATACATTCCGCCAAACGTTCCTTGAAGAGGGCCGCCCGTAGCTACAGTGGCGCTGACCACGCCAGGAACTGCCTGAACCTTTTCCAGAATCTGCTGGTAGTAGGGATTGATTTCATCCGGCTGCGCGAACCGCTTGTCTGACGCGGGAAGAAAAAAGGTGAGCAGGTGGTCTCTTCGTATCCCAAGATCGATTTTTCTGACGTTCCATAGGCTGTGCATCGCCAATCCGCAGGCAGTAAGCAAAGTGAGCGCCAGGGCGAATTCAGATACCACGAGAATGCGACGCAGGCGATGCTTGCCCGAGTTCTCGCCGGCGCGCCCGCCTTCTTTCAAGGCTTCGTTGGGATCAACCCGCGAAGCCCGCCATGCCGGCGCACACCCAAACAGAATTCCCGCCAGGGTGGCAACCGCAAAGGTGAACATCAGGACCGGAATGCTAAGCCGAACATCCGCTTCAGACGGCAGATCAAACGGAATTTTGGCCATGAATATTCGCAACATCACTACGCCCAAGCCGATGCCGACCGCGCCGCCTGTCGCCGCCAGGATCAAACTTTCCGTAAGAAATTGAGCGAAGATATGGCGTCGGTTTGCGCCCAGTGAAGACCTGACCGCGACTTCTTTGTTTCGAGAGAACCCACGTCCCAGAAGAAGATTTGCGACATTAGCACAGGCGATCAGCAGCACAAAGACCACCGCTGCCATCAACAGCCATAGATTTCTAATCAGCTCCGGCGGAATAAAGTCGAGATGTAGCGGCTCTACGCTGGCGCTCCAACCTTTATTGGAGGTAGGGAACTGCTGGGCAATGCGGCTGGTGACGACGTTCATGTCGGCCTGCGCTTGCGCCAGCGTCACACCGCGCTTCAATTTCCCCATCACCAGCAAGTTATGAAAATCGTGGTTCAGTTGTTCTGGTTTGAACGCCAGAGGTACACTCACGCCGCCTCCGGTCAGGCGATCCGCCAAACCTGGAGCAAACACACCGACGACGGTGTAGAGTTCGTTGTTTAAGCGAATGCTGCTGCCGATAATTTTCGGATTGGAGCCGAGACGCTCCCAGGTTTTGTGGGTGAGAATCGCGACGTGGTCTTTGCCCGGAACGCCTTCGGCATCGATGAAATCCCGGCCCATTGAAAACGAGAAGCCCTGCATGTGGTAGTAACCGGGAGCGACAATGCGCGCCTGAACGATCTCGGGCTGTTCTGGAGTGGCAAGATTGAACTGTCCTCCCGTCCATGCTTCCAGATCTTCGAAGGTCGTATTCTGTCGCTTCCAGTCGAGATAGTCGGCGGCTGAAGCAGTATTTCGGCCCTCGGAAATCTTTGACCACACCATGACCAGGCGGTCGGCATCTGGATAAGGCATGGGAGCGAGCAATGCTTCATAGATCACGCTGAAGATTGCTGTGTTCGCACCTACGCCCAATGCGAGTGTAAGCACCGCGACGACAGTAAATCCGGGATGCTTGCGCAACTGCCGCAACGCGTAACGAATGTCTTGGACGAGGCCACTCATGATTGCTCCTTACTCATAATGCAGCGCCACCATGGGACGATTCGCTAGCCCGGAGCGTCTAACGAAGGAGTCCAGACACACTTCTCCCTCTGCTTCTGACAGCTCGTTTCAGTGTCGTTAAGTGCTAGGCGCTGGCGTCCGCCATCAATTTCTGCAGCTCTTCTTCGGCTACAACCTTCCCGTCGAACAGATGAACCTCACGCTCAGCATGTTTTGCGAAGCGCGGATCGTGCGTGACCATGCAAATCGTCGCGCCATCGCGATGCAGGTCCTGCAGTAACTGCATTACAGCTTCGCCATTGCGCGAATCCAGGTTTCCGGTAGGTTCGTCCGCGAGAAGAATAGAAGGATGTCCGGCCAAGGCACGGGCAACTGCCACGCGCTGCTGCTGTCCGCCAGAAAGTTGCGAAGGGTAGTGGCGGACGCGATGCGCCATGCCGACGCGCTCGAGCGATTCCATCACTCGCTTCTTGCGATCGGCGGAGGGCATTCGCTGCCGATAGGTCAGCGGCAGCTCGACGTTTTCATAAACCGTCAGATCGCCGATCAAATTGAAACTCTGGAAGATGAATCCAATTTCCTGATTGCGGATGCGTGATCGCGCGCCGAAATCCAGGTTCTCGACGGGCTTGCCGTTCAGTTCGTACTTGCCGCCGGTCGGCGTGTCGAGAAGCCCGATGATCGAGAGCAACGTTGACTTACCGCATCCTGACGGGCCCGACATCGCAACGTACTCGCCTTTGCGAATGGAGAGGTGAACGCCCGAGAGCGCATGCGTCTCGATTTCATCGGTGTAAAAGACTTTGGTGAGATCCTCGATCTGGATCAACGGCTGAGCGGAATCAAGCATTGAACACTCCTCGCGAATTGAGTCATTTAGTCATTGAGTCATTTAGACATTGAAAGCACCTGTGCAGGGTACGGAGCAATTGTTCAATGACTCAATGACTCAATGACTGAATGATTCAATCGCCATGTTTTTCAGTCCAGTCGTATGCGATCTGTGTTGTCGTTGCGCGACATGTCCGAGAGAATGACGGTGTCGCCCTCGTGCAGTCCTTCAACAACCTGAATTGAATTTACGGATGCCCGGCCCACCTTCACCGGGACGCGCACGGCTCCTTTGCCGTCGGGATCAAGTTTGAACAAGCTGATGGTGCTGTTCTCCTGCCCGAATGCCGGCCGGCCCACATACAAAACGTTCGTGAGATTTTCGAGATCGACCGTTCCATCAACGCTAAGGTCAGGTCGCGCGCCCTTCGGTAATTCGCCCGTTAGCTTCACGTCGACGGTGACTGTCCCATTCTGTACAGCCGGATCCACCCGCATTACCTGGCCTTCGACTGTGCCATTGTGTGTGTCGACGACAGCCGGCTGGCCGATCTGTACATCGCGCGCTTGAGTCTCAGGCACTTTCAATTCGGCCATTAAATGATCCGGCTGGACGACCTTCGCCAGCATGGTTCCGGGAGTTACGTGCTGACCGACTTGCAGCGGCAAATCGACTAGCACGCCTTCGATTCCGGCCCGCACTTTGAGCGCATCGAGCTGCTTTTGCTTGAGATCAGCAAGGGCCCGGTCTTGATCGACTTTGGCTTGTTGTTCGGCGAGCTGAGTCTCGATTGCTTTCTGGTTAATGTCGAGCCGCTCGCCCTCGATGTTGTTGCGAGTCGTGAGTTCATCGGCCTTGCTCTTCGAGTTTTTATAAGCAAGGCCAGAAATCACGCCCAGATCGTACAGGGCTTTGTCGGTATCGGCTTGAAGCTTGGCTTGCGTGTAGTCGGAGTTCACCGTTGCCGCGCCAGCCTTTTGAGTCATCAAGTTGCTCTGCAAAGTGACACGCAGGCTCTGGTATTGGGCCTCAGCAGCCCGCAGTTGGAGTTTGGCATCGACCGCTGCCTGTTCCACTTGCGGATTGCTCATCTCAAGCAGAACCGTCTCGGGCTTTACTTGCGAACCTGGAAGTTTCAAAATGCGCACCACAGTGGCTTCCGTCTCTGCCGGTATTTGACGGGTGAATTCCTGGCTGGGTATCAACGAACCCAAGCCGCGCACCTGGCGCAGCATGTTTCCACGCTTCACCGTGTCCGTCCACACGGTACTGCGTTCCACTTCAGGAGCGGCAGGCTTTAGCCGCGAAACTCCGAAACTCACTGCGGCGATAAAAACAAGTCCGACTGCCGACCAGATGATTTGCCGCCGGCGTTTTTTCTGTTTGAATTCAGGGCGAGCAATATCCATTTAAAGAAGCCGAAGCAACCACATGGCCAAACCAGCTCTGCACATGCGATTGAAAATTCAGACGCAAGATTAAGGACGGATGGGGCAACAAGTAGTTAGCTGTTCAGTACCGGAATCGACTGTCCATTCGTGGACAGCGGCCAGCGATCCTCTGCGGCACCACGATCAAACGTTGCGCTACCACGAATCCCTTCACCCAAGCACAACGGAGCAATAATATAGGAGGAGAGGCAACACGTGAGGACGGCTGACAACAAGGATTCCGACGTTCCTGTTTATCATCGTTACCCTTCCGGAAGCCAACCTCCGCGCTACTACGAGCCTTACAAGTCCACGGTCACGCGCAGTCCCTCAAAGCCGCTCATTTTCCTGCCGCATACGTTGTCAGAAATTACTGGCCCAATTTACGGTCACGATCCTGTTCGGGAGACAGACTGCGATCTCACGCAGCAACATTCAGGTGAACCACAGGGTCAGCGCATCATTGTGACTGGGCGCGTTCTGGATGACAATGGGCGGCCGGTGCCCAACACGCTGCTGGAAATCTGGCAAGCGAACGCCGCAGGTCGCTATCGGCACCAGAGTGACCAGCATCCTGCGCCTCTCGACCCTAACTTCAGCGGCGCAGGCCGGACGATCACGGATGAGAATGGAAACTATCGATTTGTGACTATCAAGCCGGGCGCATACCCCTGGTTCAATCACTACAATGCGTGGCGCCCTGCGCACATTCATTTCTCGATTTTTGGTCGTGCCTTTCTCAGCCGGTTGGTCACGCAGATGTACTTTCCTGGTGATCCGCTGTTCGCGGTTGATCCGATCTATCAATCCATTCCCGACGAAAAAGCTCGTCAGCGCATGGTCGCAAGATTCGATGTGGAGGCCACAAAGCCACAGTGGGCGTTGGGCTATCGCTTTGATATCGTCGTACGCGGGCCGGACGCCACTCCCTTCGAGCGCTAATCATGGAACACGTCCCCACGCCGTCGCAGACTGTCGGACCATTCCTGCACCTTGGCCTTACAGATAAATGCTCGCGAACACGAATCGCGGCGGAGAGTGTGTCTGGAGAACGGGTGCATTTGAAATGTCGCGTGCTCGATGCCGATAGTGTTCCTGTGAGCGACGCAATGATCGAAATTTGGCAGGCAGATGCGGAAGGGAAGTACAACCATCCTGATGATCCGAACGGAACTGGTGCTGATGCAGCTTTTCATGGATTCGGACGCGCTGCTACTGATGAAAATGGTGCTTGTGAATTCGAAACCATCAAACCGGGGCCGATTCCTGGAAATAGTGATGCAATGCAGGCGCCGCATCTGAACGTCGCGGTTTATGCGCGAGGAATCTTGCTGCACTTGTACACGCGGATCTATTTCGCGGGAGAAAATTCCAATGATCAGGATCCGGTGTTGGCGCTGGTCCCAAAAGAACGTCGCGCGACTTTAATGGCCCAACCTGATGTTGATCACTCAGGAATGTGGACTTTCGACATACGCTTGCGCGGTGAGCACGAGACGGTGTTCTTCGACATCTAGCCGAGTGCCTGGAGCAACTGTGGCTGGTCCTGCCTCTATAATGCTGCTCCGGAAATATTTCGATGGCCGTACGACTGATTGATGCTCTTGCGACAACCGAAGCCATGGCGGACGTCTTCTCTGACGCTTCTGTGTTACAAGCCATGCTCGACTTTGAAGTCGCTCTCGCGCGGGCCGAAGCCAGGGTTGGTGTCATTCCTCAACGCGCAGCGAGGATAATTGCTGCCGCCGCACAACCTGCAAACTTCAATATCGAGAGGCTTGCTTATGAAGTTTTGCGTGCGGGAACTCCTGGCATTCCTGTCGCGCGGTTATTGGCCGAAACCGCAAGTAAGCAGGACGCGGCTGCGGCAGGCTTCGTACATTGGGGCGCAACCAGCCAGGATCTGGCTGACACTGCGCTAATGCTCCTCTTGAAAAAAGCACGGCCGATACTGATGGACGGTCTTGTACGGGTCGAAAGCGGCCTTGCGCGACTCTCTGAAAAACAGAAATCTGCGTTAATGTTGGGGAGAACTCTGCTGCAGGCTGCCCCGCCGGTTACGTTCGGACTCAAAGCGGCGAGTTGGCTCAGTGCCATCACGTACGGGCGTGAGCAGCTCAGCTCAGCTTTCAACGATGCGTTGCTGCTTCAGTTCGGTGGCGCAAGCGGAACACTGGCTTCCCTGGGTGACAATGGACCCGCAGTCGCAGAAAGAATGGCCGCCATTCTCGGGCTGCGCCTTCCCGAAGCTCCCTGGCATACACGCCGCGAGCGGCTGGCCTCGCTCATATGCGCATGCGGAGTTATCACAGGGTCGCTGGCGAAAATGGCCCGCGATATCGCGCTGCTTACGCAAGGTGAAATCGGCGAAGCAGCAGAGCCCGGGGGCAAAGGCCGTGGTGGATCATCAACCATGCCACAGAAGCGGAATCCGATTGCGTGTTCTCTAGCGCTGGCTTCGGCGGCACGCGTTCCGGGATTGGTTGGGTCTTTTCTTTCTGCGATGGTGCAGGAGCACGAGCGCGGCGTGGGCGGATGGCAGGCAGAATGGCCAATCGTATCGTCTGTCATTCAGGCAACAGCATTAGCAGCCGAATCTATGGCGGAAGTCGCCGAAGGAGTATCTGTATATAAGAAGAAGATGCGAATAAATATCGCCGCCACGAACGGAGCCGCCTTCGCAGAGCGGGCGTCGATGTTGCTTGCCGAGAAACTTGGGAAGAGTGCGGCGCACGAGCTAGTGCGCGAGGCGAGTGAAAAGAGCGCCAAAGAGGGAAGGCGCTTGTCCGAAGTACTTGCGGAAATACCTGAAGCAGCCGGCTACATGGGAAGCACAATCCTGCGCGAATTGGAAGCTCCGGAAAAATATCTCGGCTCGGCTGAAGAGTTTCGGAAGGCGCTGCTCTTTTCCGCTGGTAAACAGATGCCTTCGAAGAGACGCACGAATGTTGTGCGTGCAAGTGGTCGTGCGAGGACCATGCGCAGAAACACCAAGGAGCGATAGATTTGCCGTTCGCAAATATTGAAGGCATACGTTGCTATTACCGGCTTGAAGGCGAGGGCGGAAAGCCGTTCCTTATTTTTTCGCACTCTATCGGTACGGATCATGGCATGTGGGCACCGCAAGCTGCTGACCTGCAATCGCATTTCCGAGTACTGCGCTATGACACACGCGGCCACGGCGCGTCGGATGCTCCATCTGGAGAGTACTCCGTTGAGATGCTCGGCCGCGATGTGCTTGCGCTCACCAATTCGATCGGAATCGAAAAATTCGCCTTCTGCGGCCTCTCGATGGGAGGCGCTATCGGCCAATGGCTCGCGCTTCATGCTGCGGATCGCCTGACCGCTCTGGTTCTCGCCAATTCCTCCCCGCAGTTCACGCCCAGAAGCAATTGGGAGACGCGGATTAAAGCGGTACGTGAAGGAGGGATGGCCGCGGTTGCGGATCTTGTAATGGGCCGATTGTTTGCCATCGAGAAGCAACAAACTAGCTATGCGGAGTCAACCAGATCTGTTCTGCTTGAAACAAATCCTGTTGGCTACTTGGGATGTTGCGCAGCGCTGCGCGACTTCGATTTCCGCAAAGACCTGAAGAACATTCGCACGCGCACGCTCGTCATTTCTGGCGATCGAGACGTTTCAACGCCATGGCAGGGTCATAGCGAGATACTCGCGACCGAAATTCCGGGGGCACAGTCAGTGCGGCTTCCGGCCGCACATCTGTCGAACCTGGAGCAGCCGCGGTCATTCAGCGCGGCGCTCTTCGAATTCCTGTTGGCTTCCCGTGAAGACGGCACCCTAGAGGAAGGGCTGGCTGTCCGTCGCTCTGTGCTGGGGGAGGCGCACGTTGATCGCGCCATGGCGGGCACGACTGATTTCAATCGCGACTTCCAGAATCTGATCACGCGCTACGCCTGGGCTTCTATCTGGGCGCGGCCCGGCTTGGATCATCGCTCGCGACGCCTGCTTGTTCTTGCGACTATGGCGGCATTGGGCCGATGGGAAGAATTCAAGATGCACATTCGTGCCGGGCTGGAACACGAGCTTGAACCTTGCGATTTAAAAGAGATGTTATTGCAGACGGCAATTTACGCCGGCGTTCCCGCCGCGAACACCGGCTTCCACCTCGCCGCCCAAGTCATTGAAGAGTTCCAGACTGAGCGCGGCCAGAAAGAGAAGTCTTGACGTTTCGAATGCGAATTCCGATCTTGATTAGAATCGCTCTCGTTCTCCAGGAGATCTTCGGCAATTGATCACCGACTGTCACGTTCACATTCAGCCTCACGACATGCTGCTTGCACATGCCCGAGATCTGATTCGAAAAAGCAGCAAGAACTTCGATCGGATTGTGGAGTTATCGAATTCTCCGAAATCATTTCTCAAGTATCTGGACTCCGCTGGGGTTGACCGGGCCGTGCTCATCAACTACGTCGCTCCGGAGGTGATGGGACTGACTCCCGAAGTAAATCAATTCATCGCCGACTACGTGAAGGAAGATCCGGTGCGGCTGATCTCTTGTGGAGGCCTTCATCCGAGGCAATCGCAGGACATGCAAGCCGATATCGAGCAGTTGCTGCGGCTGAAGATTCGGATGATCAAGATTCATCCTCCACACCAGCTCCTGTACCCGAACGATTACCTGAACGGAGTAAAGGCGCTTGCGGACATCTATCGCGCTGCTGAAGCAAACGGCATACCGATTATGTTTCACACCGGCACGTCAATTTTTCAGGGTGCGCGTAATCGTTACGGCGATCCGATTTTTCTCGACGACGTAGCGGTCGATTTTCCCAGATTAAAAATCATCATGGCGCACGGTGGACGGCCGCTTTGGATGAATACGGCGTTTTTCCTGCTCCGCCGTCACCCCAACATGTTTCTCGACATCAGCGGCATCCCGCCAAGATCATTGCTGAAGTATTTTCCGCGCCTGGAGGAAATTGCTCACAAGACATTGTTCGGCACGGATTGGCCCGGGCCGGGCGTGCTTGATATCCGGCAAAATCTCGACGATTTTCGCGCACTGCCTCTGAGTGAGGCGTCGAAGGAAAAAATTCTCTCCCGCAACGCCCTGGAGCTATGGCCGGTCAAGTAGCTCCTGTCTCAACGCCTGTGTGATCGATCAGTGATCTGACTCGCCTGCATTCGAGGCCACCCACCAGTACGGAGTATTTTGAGGAATTCGATACTGGGAGTAAATGTCTTGCATACGTTTTTCCATGCTCACGGCCTGATCGCGATTGTGGGTTCCCCGATATTGCTGCCAGCGGGAAAAGTAGCTATCGAAACGGGCCTGGTCGTCGGGCCGAAGCCGCCTTTGCCAGCGATCGTGTTGGCCGCGCGCACTCGAAGCAACTCGCCAGAACGGCGTCTGCGGGGAAATCCCGTTATGGGCGTAGATGTCGAGCATGCGTTTTTGCATGCTCTGCATTTGTTCATAGTCGCTGCGTTGCCGGTACTCTTGCCAGCGTGAATAGTAGCTATCGAAGCGCTGCTGATCTCCTGATGATAGCTGCTGCGCAAGCGCTGGTAACGCAAATGTGCCGACTAAGAACAAAATCCCAAGTAGCCGTTTCATCGGGCATCTCCTCCGGCCTTTGGACTCTGATGAGCTACTATCTGTTGCCTTGGGCAAAGAGGTCGGAAATCTTGCGGGCCGACAGTTCTCGCGGCGATGCGACGCAGAGTTCCGACCGAAGGTTTGTAGGTTACTGAAACCAGCTCAGTAATTCTTTCCGCACCCGCTGCAATTCCTACCAAATCCAATGTAGGGTGCCACCGTATTTTCAAGTACTTAGGAATGGCACCAGGGATGCAACCGACCATACCAGACGAAGTGGCGCGCAACGGGGCGCACTGGGAAAAAACTTCGGCCAGAGGTTTTCTTAGGCGCCCCTTGCATTTTCCCTCAGGCCCTCCCCCCTTAGGCCAAAGCCAGCCGCTCGCGAATGTCCACGCCTGCTTTCCTCAGCAAGTTCGCTACTACGGGTTCTTTGAATCGCGAGGCGTCATACTCTACCCGCACCGTTTGTTGCCCTTCATCGAAAGTGACGCGGCGAATTCCGTAGACCTCCCGCATGTTGTCGATGGCCCGCATTGCACTCTCGTTGGGCTGTGCCGCGTAACGGTAAGCCACCTCCATCTGTGTCATTTCCGTAAGTTCCTCCCGATTCAAGATACAACATTCGGGGTGTTTCCCACCGTGTTCGCATCGAAATCACCTATTGAAGAATCAATTAGTGTGTTGTACGCCTGATTCTCCCGCAATCGAACTATGGACGCGCCGTCTCCAACTCTCGCGAAAGATCCGGTCTGTGGAATGACCGTCGATCCCGCAAAAGCTAAAGCAACGGTTGAACACGCGGGCCAGAAATACTATTTCTGCTGTACCGGCTGTGCGCAGAAATTTGAGACTGAGCCGGATGAATATCTGAAAACGAAGCCTGCCAGAATCGATTTCGTGACGATTGGCGGTACCGCGATGCAGCAGTCGATTGCTCATGCATCGGTCCCGACACATCATCACGAGCACGGAAAACAGTTCACCGCCTATCTTTGCCCCATGTGCCCAGAGGTCCGGGCCACGAAACCGGGAGCATGTCCATCCTGCGGTATGGCACTAGAACCAGAACTGCCGGTAGGTTCCAGCAAGATTGAATACACCTGTCCGATGCATCCGGAAATCATTCGTGATGCGCCGGGTTCCTGCCCAATCTGCGGCATGGCGCTCGAGCCGCGGACAGTCACTTCGACTATGCAAGACAATCCAGAGTTGCGCGACATGTCACGCCGATTTTGGGCGAGCACGGTGCTCACAGTTCCGTTGCTGGTAGTCGCGATGGCCGGAATGTCTTTCGCCGTCCCAGCCAACAGATGGCTTCCCTGGGTAGAACTACTGCTGGCCACTCCGGTCGTGCTTTGGGGTGGATGGCCATTTTTCGAGCGGGGATGGGCTTCAGTGGTGAATCGATCAACGAATATGTTCACGCTGATCGCGATTGGTACTGGTGTGGAGTATGTGTATAGCGTTGTCGCGACTATGGCCCCCAGAATTTTTCCGGCTTCGTT
>DAIPJJ010000003.1:0-59501 GCA_036770325.1 Terriglobales bacterium | reverse complement strand
CGCGGCAGCAGAAGTATTCGGAAGCGGCGGCTGCGTACAAGAAGGCTCTTGCTCTCAATCCGAGATTGCCGGGAATTCAATTGAACCTCGGGCTCGCGGAATTCAAGCAGGGACACTTCGGTGCGGCCATTTCTCCTCTGAAGGCTGCGCTTGCGTCTGATCCTGCAAGCGTGCAAGCGCGCGCTCTGCTGGGCATGAGCTACTACGGAGCACACCGCTTTTCTGATGCGGTGCAATATCTCAGACCGGTCATGGAATCTGATCCTGAGAATACGGAGCTGCGCAGGGTCCTCGCGCAAAGCTGCCTTCAGATCAAGCAATATCCGTGCGCCGAAGAACAGTTTCGGAAGCTTCTAGAGTTCGATCCCAATTCGGCAGCGGTACACATTTTGCTGGGGGAGGCGCTCGATGGGCTGCAACGCACCCCCGATGCCATCGCCGAATTCCAGCAGGCGGCACAGCTCTCGCCGGCTGAGCCTGGGGTCCATTTCGGGCTGGGCTATTTGTATTGGAAGTCGCACCGATACGAAGATGCCAAACACGAGTTCGAAGCCGAGCTGTCATTGAACCGGAATGATCCGCAGACGATGGCGTACCTCGGCGACATTGAATTGAAGCTAAACAATCTGCAGGGTGCGGCTGAGCTTCTGGAGAAATCGGTGCAACAACAGAAAGACGTTCGCATTGCTTATCTTGATTTGGGCGACGTGCGAACGCAGCAGAAACAATATCCGGCAGCAATTGAGGCCTATAAGCGCGCTGTGGAACTTGATCCAACCCAGCCGGACGCGCATTTCCGGCTTGGTCGCATTTACCGCGACTTGGGACAAAGAGATCGCGCGAACGCGGAATTCGCGAAGACGCGCGAATTGCACGAGCAGAAAGATGCGCCGGTCTTGCACTTAAAGACGACGCAGACTCCGCCGTAGTTGAGGCGACGCGACCATCGAACTGCGAGAACTGATGAATCGCGCGCAAGGGCGTAACTTAGTTGATTCGCTCGGAATGTAGCAAGCTTTTGCAACTCACCAGCGACGAGGAGAGAAAAGTTTCTCCCTGTCAAGCATCGTTTCATAGAGCTGATTCCAGACTCAGTCGCGAGAATTGCGATCTGCAGGCGGGTAAACGTTAACTTCGGTTTACGCTGGCAAGATGCGAAGTTTTTACATAGAAAATCGATTTTTTTTCTTGACAACAATCAGTGTAGTACGCGTTAATAGCGCCCAGTCGTGGGATGTGTGTTTTCGTGACCCCAGTCTTCGGGTTCTGGGGCACGCCAAAAATTTTGCCGGAGGCTGGCTATGCGTAGGGCTTCGTGGGCAGTTCTGTTTTGCTTGCTTTTGAGTCTCCCTTTGTTCGCCCAGAAATTTACTAGTACCCTGCAGGGGGTCGTAACCGATCCATCGGGTGCCTCTGTTTCTGGCGCAACTGTAACCGCCACCAACACGGCGACTGGCGACGTTCGCTCCGCCACTACCTCTGACACCGGCAACTATGTTCTGACCGACATGCCGCCGGGAACATATAACGTCAGCATTAAGCAGGCGAACTTTAAGGAGTTCACAAGCAAAGCGGTCGAACTCTTCGTATCATCCACCAGGACCTTGAATGCTGCGTTAGAAGTCGGTAGCGCAACCGAGCAGGTAACGGTTGAAGCCAACGCGGTGCAGGTCGAGACCTCGAGTGGCGCGGTTGGAAACGTCGTTGAAGGCAAAGAAGTTCGCGAGCTTCCTCTCAACGGACGAAGCTTTGCCCAGTTGACCCAGCTCATGCCGGGTGTGTCGCCGGCATCGAATTTCGATTCCAAGCACAAAGGCTTGGAAGCTGGAGTCGACTTTTCCGTCAACGGAAACAACACAACCGGAAACATCTTCCTGGTTGACGGCGTCAACAACAACGATATCGGCTCGAACCGCACGATTCTGGTCTATCCATCCATCGACGCCATCCAGGAATTCAAGATCCTGCGCAACAGTTATGGCCCGGAATACGGTCAAGCCATGGGTGCGATCATTAATATCGTCACCAAGGGCGGAACGAACCAGTTCCATGGCGGCGCTTTCTACTTTGGCCGCAATGACGCCCTGAACGCTACAGACTTCTTCAACAACTTGAATAATGCGCCGAAGGATAAACTTCGCCGAAACGATTACGGTTACGACGTAGGTGGGCCGGTCATTAAGGACAAGCTGTTCTTCTTCTGGTCGCAGGAATGGAACCACGAACTGCGCGGCAAGCTGCGCAGCGCGAACGTCCCAACGATTGCGGAAAAGAGTGGTGACTTCTCGGCGCAGTCGGCGGCCACGCCGCTTCGTCCTCTTGCCTGCGATGCAAAACCAACTCTTGGCCCTACCGTTCCTTCAATTTCTCCCACGGGTGCACTGCTGGTTCAACTCTTCCCGGATCCGAACGTCGCTCCGTCGGCAGAGGTGAACTGCCAGAACTGGGTTCAGTCGCTCACGTCTCCGATTTACTGGCGTGAAGAAAACATCCGCATGGATTACCAGCTCAGCAAAACCTGGAGCATCTTTGGCCGGTACACGCAGGATCACTGGAATCAGCCATCGCCCAGCACCCTCGGATATTGGGGTGATGACCGGTATCCATCAGTCGATCCCAATTGGGTGCAGCCGGGATACCAGGCAACCATCAGGATTTCAAAGCTCATTGGCAGTACCGCCGTCAATGATTTCCAATTGTCGTACGCGGCCAACCGGATCACCGTCACTACCGGCGGAACCGACCCCGGCTTGGTGCAGCAAATCAACGCCTCATATCAAACCTATTTCCCGCTTTCCGGCAAATTCCTGGGCAGCAATATGGGTTACCCCGTATTTTGGGGTGGCGCTGGAGACGGGAACGTCGGGACTTCGGACACCCTCTGGAACATGGGACCGTGGCACAACAACGAAGAGCTCTACATCGTGAAGGATGACTTCTCCAAGGTACACGGAGCCCACACCTTCAAAGTCGGCTTCCTGGCCAGCAATAACAGGAAGAACGAGCTTTCCGGTGGTTCTTCAGGCGAGGCCCCGAATTATTGGGGTGCAGCCTCGAATGATAGCGGCAACGGCGTGTTCAACATGCTGAATGCGAATGCTACGTGGGGATTCTCGGAAAGCGCGACGAATCCGTTCGCCGTAACCCGTTGGCATGACTACGAATTTTATTTTGGTGATAGCTGGAAGGTAAAGCGCAGCCTGACGTTGGAGTATGGTGCGCGTTGGTCCCTCCTTCGTAATCCGTTCAGCGCGAAGGACATCATCTCAAGCTGGCAGCGGAATCTCTATGATCCCTCGCTCGGCGCAACGGCCTGCAACGGCCTACTGTTGGTACCTGGTACCGACCCGTGTACGCCGCGCGGCTTCTCCAACGCAGGTACCGCGTTTGGACCCAACCGCTCATTGAAGAACAACAACAATCACGAGATTGCACCTCGCTTAGGTATTGCCTGGGATGTCAAGGGTGATGGGAAGACGGCCATTCGCGCAGGAGTCGGTGAATTTTATCAGCGCGAACGCGTAACAAATTACCTGCTGCTGGGGACAAACTCGCCCTTCTCGGTGAGCGCGGGTGGGTCACGTCCGCTTACTGGATCAGTTCCGGCGGGCTCATTGACAGCAAGCGCGGCGCCCAGTTGGGGCCTTGATCCCTCCGACAGCGCGCCCAATACCTGGCAATGGAATTTGACCGTGGAACGTGAGCTCTATCGCGACAGCAAATTGGAAGTCGCGTACGTAGCGAATCGCGGTGGAAATATTCTTCGCTATAAAGACGCAAACGCAGTTCTATCGCAAAACCGTCTTGACTTCGCGCTGAATAACACCAATGCGGACCGGTTTGCAACCGCCTTTGGAACCATTAACTACGGGGAATGGACCGCGCATTCGAACTACAATGCCCTCCAGGCGCTATACAGAACGCGCCTCAAGGCTCTGGACGCCCAGTTCGCTTACACCTGGTCGAAATCGTTAGCGAATACTGACATCACCAACAGCGGAAACACGAGCAATACCGCGAGCATCACAGATGTCGACAATCCTGACTTGGATTACGGACCGACCCCGATCAACCGTAAACATGTCTTTACCTCGAGCCTTATTTATACGTTCCCGGCGCTGACTGGACGATCAGCCCTGCTCCGTTACGCCTTGGGAGGATGGGAAGCTGGCGGTATCCTGCAATACGCAAGCGGACCCAGCCAGACCATCTTCGGACTCAACGGCGGGGCTAACGTTGATGGCACAGGTTTCCAGGCTCCTGGCGGCATTCAGGGAACTGGCACCAACACCAACCAGAAGCCGAATCTCCTGCTTTCCGATTGCCGGGCCCATGGTGGACCTAAGTTTCAGTGGTATAACCCGGCAGCGTTCACGCTGGATAACTACCAGATTGGAACATTCGGAAACGAGCGGACTGGGTCCTGCACAGGTCCAGGAATTGCTAATACTGATTTCTCCGCGTACAAGAACTTCAAGGTCACGGAGCGAGTCACCGTGCAGTTCCGTATGGAGTTCTTTAACTTCTTCAACAAAGCGCAGTTCCGTGCAGACCAAATCAACACGCAACTGGCGGGTAATGCGATTGCGTGCGTAAATGCAAACCCCGATCCTGCTTGTGCAGGCCATGCAGCCAATACGGTGGCGTGGAACTTTAACGCTCCCGGCCAAGGCCAGCAGAACTTCGGCCAAGCCGGCAGCAACGGTACACCCGGGGATCGCGGCCCGCGTGAAATTCAATATGCTTTGAAGATTACGTTCTAATCTTCGCAGCGTCTTCAGCATGGGACTTGACGGACCGTCAAGTCCCATCTTTATTTGCTGCCCTATGTTAGTCTGAACCCAGGCGCAGCTCTGATAGTTTTTGCCTCCGTCCCATGCTTCGCAGTAGGAATCTCTTCTTCGCTCGACATTCTCAGGAACGCCTCCGTCGCTTCAGTGACAGGCGGTGTGCGTTCGCAGTTGTGCTTCTGTGCTCCATCTGCTCAGGCCAGGTCGCAGCTCATAAGGAGGGTCCCAAGCCAGCCGCGCAGGACCAAGTGCAGCAGCACTATGAGGCAGCACGTACATTTCAACTTACGGGCGACAACGAGCGCGCCGCGACCGAGTACAAGACTTTTTTAGTGGAAGCATTGCGGATAAGCGCCAAAGCGAATGCCGGCCTTGGAGACAGAGAAAAGGCCGCCGCTCTATTTGAAGAAGCCCAGAAGCTTGCGCCAGACAATTCGCAGCTAGCAGTTGAATTCGCGCAATTGCGTTTTCAGCAGGACAACCTGCCTGCAGCTCGCAGCGCGACCGAACGAGTGTTGGCTTCCTCCCCGGACAATGCACCCGCTCATTCTCTTCTGGGCCAGATTCTGTTTGCTCAAAAAGATTACAAAGGCGCGCGTGAGCAACTCGAGCAAGCAGTGGCTGCAGCCCCGAGCTTTGATCTCGCATATCTGTTGGGAATCACTTACATCAAGCTCGATGACTTTCAACGTGCCCGGCTCGTCTTCGACGACATGATTGGGAGTTTCGGAGATACCGCACAGATGCACATGATGGTTGCCAGGGCGTATCGCGAGGGCGGGTGGGAGGCACTCGACAATGCCGTGAAGGAACTGAAATTGGCGATCATAAGGGACGGCAGGGTTGCCCACGCGCATTTCATGCTCGCCATGGCGTATATCGATCGTGACGGCGAATCTGCATTTCCGCAAGCTGCTTCCGAACTTGAAACCGAGCTAAAGATCAGTCCAGATGATGCCCGCACTCACTATTTGCTTGGCTATATTGCGTTGAAGCAGCATGACAATACGAAGGCGGAATCGGAACTGGTTCGAGCGGCGCAATTAGATCCCAAGAATCCCGATCCCCTGGTTTACCTCGGTCAAATTTATTCTGATCTGGACCGCAACGCTGAGGCGGAAGCCGCATTGCGCAAGGCGTTGACCTTATCGAGTTCACAAAGTGACTACTTGATCGGTCGCGCACATTATATTTTGGGTCGCGTTCTGCTGAAGACTGGGAAAAAGGAAGAAGGCGAACGGGAGCTCGTTGCCTCACAGGTCATCCGCGACAAGATGAACCGTCCGGACAATGCGCGGGACACTAAACTGAAGAGTGGTCCCGAATTGGCCAGCGTGTCGCACGAAGAAGAAGTTGGGCAGCAAGCTGCGCCGATCCAGATTCCACAGGAAGCGCGCGCGCAGACTCTGTCCTTCCTGGAGCAGTTGAAGCCGGCTATTGCCGATTCGTACAACAATCTCGGCGTAATCCAGGCTGGTCGCAAGGACTTTGCGACTGCGTCAGAGAGCTTTCGAAAAGCCGGGGAGTGGAATCCGTCACTGGAAACTCTCGACCGTAACTGGGGACTGGCGGCCTTTTACGCGAAGAATTATCAGGAGGCGATAACGCCGCTCACTCGTCAATTGCAAAAGCAGCCCGACGACCTCAAAGTCAGAGCTGCCCTGGGTCTCAGCTTTTTCATGTCCCAGAATTACAAGGCTACTTTGGAGACGTTTGAGCCAATCAGGCAGGAGGTCGAAGGCGATCCTGGCCTTGATTATGCATATTCTGAATCTCTGGTGAAAAGCGGAGACTTCGATGAAGGCATACGGCGATTGAAATCATTGGCCGAGAAAGATCCCAATTCAGCCGAGGTTCACATGTTGCTCGGCTCCGCCCTGGCAGACCAGCACGAATATGAAAGTGCCCTTGAGGAATACCGGAAGTCTTTGGCCATTGACCCCAATCAGGAACAGACACATTATCTTGCCGGACTGGCGCTGATACATACCGGTAATCCGAAAGAAGCGGTCGAAGAACTGCGGAGCGCGCTCAAGTTGGACCCATCGGACACTTCCGCGAAATATCATTTGGCTTTTTCGTTGATTCAGGCGCAACAAAAACCGGAAGCTGAGAAGCTGCTGAGAGAAGTAATTCAACAAGATCCAAACCGCGCCGATGCATATTACGAAATGGGTAAGTTGCAATTGGAAGAGGGTGATACGAAGGGGGCGGTTCAGAGCCTTGAGGCCGGCATAAAGGCGAACCCTGGGGCGGACTACATCCATTATCAGCTAGCCATGGCTTACCGCCGGGATTCGCGTACTGCAGACGCTCAGCGGGAGATTAAGCTCTACCAGGAACTGAAGGATCGCCAGCGAGGTCGGGCAGATGTTCCGCAAGCAAATTAGGCGGAGCGTGACAGCAGTTCCGGCAATCGCACTGCTTTGGTTAGCGATACTGAGTTCTCAAGCCTGGGCGACGGCTGCAAAGCCATCTTCGCCAACTTCCATCGCCAAGAGCCAGTTGGACGCCGGCGACATAGAAGCGGCGGAAAAAACACTGTGGGGTGTGCTCTCCAGCGAGCCCACTAACGAACCCGCTCTTCTGTTGCTCGGAACAATTCGTGTTCGACAACAACGATACCCGGAAGCCGAGGCGCTTTTTCGCCGGGTTCTGCAGTTGAATCCAAAATCGATAGCTGCCTCGCGAAGTCTTGCTTCCTGCCTCGCAGCACAAGGTAAGTCAGATGATGCGTTCCGCCAATATGAAGAAGCGCTTCGTCTTGCTCCGCAGGATTCCGAGTTGAAGATCGAGGTAGCGCGTTTAAATGTGTCACGCGGGAATTTCGCGGATGCGTTGACGCTCCTGGACACTATCAAGCCGCCAATTCCCAAAGCCGCGCTTCCTTTGAAAGCAGCGTGCCTGTTACAGCTCGGACGCAAAGCAGAGGCGGAGAGCCTGATCCCTCAGGGCAATAGGTCTGTCAGTTCTGCGATTGAACTGGCCGAAGTTTTCGCGGAGGCAAATGATCCGGATGCCGCCTTGCGCGCGCTTGTTCCGATCAATTCGCCAAACAGAACAGTTGCGGCCCATGTCTCTTACTTGAAAGGTCGAGCTCTTCGAGAAAAGGGCAATTTGACCGTGGCAATGAATAACTATCGCCACGCGCTAAGCCTCAATCCAAAATCAGTTGAGGCGCTGATTGGTATCTCCGAGATACTTGCCGCCGAAAAGAAGCACGCCGAAAGCTTCGACACGCTGGAGAAAGCGCAGGCGCTTGCGCCCGGTTCGCCGGAAATTCTTCGTCATTTCATCGTCGAGGCCATGCAGGCAGGAGAGAACGCTAAGGCGCTGGCGATTGCTCAGGAACTTCAATCGAAGAGCGTCGATCCCAAAGATCGATACTTGGCGGCCACGGTGATGCTTCAGCAAAAGCAGTTTTCGCCCGCGTCGCAGATCCTGGAAGACTACACAGCACAGCATCCAGATGACGCGCGCGCGTATCTTGGCCTGGGCATCGCTTATCTGAATTTATTGCGTTACTCCGATGCGCGAAAAGCGTTGGAACGCTCGTTGCAACTGAAGCCCGATTTTGCCGAAACTGAGTATCAACTGGGACTCTGCTTCGCGCAACTCGGCAGTCGAGACGAGGCAATTCACCATTGGGAAAAAGCCATTTCGTTGGATCCAGATCATGCTGGTGCGCTTTTCAGCCTGGGAGCAATGTATTTTGAAGCTGGTGAATTGGAGAAGGCGCGGACCGTGCTTGAGCGCTCGTTGACGAAGGATTCCAACAATATGAAGGCGGAATATGACTTAGCGCTGGTTTTGAAAAAGCTAGGGAATTCGGCGCTCGCCGACGAACATTTCCAGCGCTACAGGAAAATGCAGGAGCAAGAGCACAGCATGAACGGAAATCCCAAGCAGACCGCAGATCGCCAGTAGTGTTTCCTGTGCTGGCTCGTACGGTTGTGCTTCTCGGATTGAGATCACCGTCGATTTGCGTCAGTGATTGAGCGCGGTCTTTTTCTTGACACCTTCTCCTTCAACAATCGTGTAAATGAAATCTGTCGGCAGGGTCTTGATAACGTCCTTGTTGCCATCTGGCCAAGCGACTTCCACGTTGTCGATGGTGGTTTTCTGCCCGAATCCGAAGTGCAGCCTCAAGTCGTTCTGCGATAGATAACTACTCCCACTGCGCACTTCATTGAATTGCATAAGGTCGCCGGCGGTCACGGTGATGCGGGCGCCTATGCCTGCCCTATTGCTCTTTGTACCGACAAGTTTGAACAGCGCGGCGTGCCCTGCGTCCGGGGTGCGGTTAACGAGCAGAGTCGGAGGCCGGCCTACGTTCAGGATGAGAATGTCGACTTTTCCATCGTTGTTAACATCACCAAAAGCCGCGCCACGCCTGGATTCTGGAGGAAGCTTGTCCAAACCTGAAAGCGCAGTGATGTCCTCAAATGTCCGGTTCCGCTGGTTTCGGAACAGCAACACCGGCTGACGGTAGGGAACGCCACCCTTGACGAGATCCATTTGGGGATAGACGTGCCCGTTGGCCACGAACAAGTCCAGCCAGCCGTCATTATCCACGTCAAGAAACTTGGTTCCCCAGCCTACGAGGGGGTAGCTTGGCTTCCCAATGTTCGAACTCCAGCCAATTTCTGTGAAGCCCTGATCGCCCTGGTTCCAAAACAGCATATCCGCTTGTTCGGTGAACTCAGTGACGATGATGTCGAGTCTGCCGTCATGATCAATGTCGCCGAAGTCGACTCCCATCGAGCCTTCTTCCTGTCCATCGCGGCTCAATGCAGCGCCTGAGATCAGTCCGACATCCTCGAATGTGCCGTCGTGTTTGTTCTTGTAGAGGTAGTTGGGGCCGGCATCGTTGGCAACGTAAAGGTCTGGCCAACCGTCATTGTCGTAGTCGGACCATACACCCTGCATTCCAAAATAGTGCGCGGGATCATCGACTCCGGATTTTTTGGAAACGTCTTCAAAAGTTCCGTCCCCGCGATTCAAAAAAAGAAAATCGGATTCGCCCGGAAGTCCCCACGGTCCGCACTGCACCGGGATGCCGCGAAACTTGCAGGTTTTCTCATCACTGCCAAACTGAGGAAGTTTATTCACGTCCACATAAACGTACCGTGGGACAAATAGATCCACATAGCCGTCGCGATTGAAGTCTCCCCATGCTGCCCCGGTGCTGAACCCGCCAACTCTGACTCCAGCTTTTTCGGTGACGTCCTCGAATTTGCAGTTTCCTGTGTTGCGGTATAAGACGTTTCCTCCATAACCGGTCGTGTATATGTCTTCCCACCCGTCATTATCAAAATCGGCAACCGCAACTCCCATGCCCCAACCTTTGCGGACCAGGCCTGCCTCTTTGGTGATGTCTCGAAACTTCAAGTCACCATCCTGACGGTACAGAGTGATCATGAGATCTCCACCCTGTTTGTAATGATCAACCGAGGAGCCATTTACGGTGATGATGTCGAGTTTGCCGTCGTTGTTACAGTCGATGAAACCGACGCCGCCGCTCATAGATTCCAGAATGTATCGCTTCTCGGGTGTTGAGTCGTGGGAGACGGTAAGGCCCGCCGCTTGGGCTATGTCCTCGAATCGAGGGACCGGCAGGGAAGGAACGGAAGTTTGGGCGAGGCAGCTGATTCCCAATAAAAACAAGGGTATTGCGCCGCGAAATGCACCCATGCGATTCGTGTATTCTAGCAAAATGTCAGCGCTTGCGCGCTACCTGGTGATCGGTTCGATCTTCCTGATCTGCGAAACCGGCACGGTAGTTTCTTCGCAAAAGCCAGATGCGCAAGCCAAAAATCGCAGCGCGACTACCATCTCCTTCTCCGACATAACGCAGTCTTCCGGCATTCGATTTAAACACACGACGTCCGCGGAAAAGAAATACTTAATTGAATCGATGGCGGGAGGTGTCTTGCTGCTCGACTTCGATGGCGATGGTTGGCTTGACATTTATTTTACTAATTCGCTCACGGTCGAGGCGGCCCTTCGCGGGGAGAAGGCGAGAAGCGCCCTTTACAGAAACAATCATGATGGAACTTTCACAGACGTGACGGATAAAGCAGGTGTCGGCTATCCCTGCTGGGCGATGGGAGGAGCGGTTGCCGACTACAACAATGATGGCTGGCCGGACATCCTGGTCACGTGTGAGCAGGGCCTCATCCTGTACCGTAATAATGCGAACGGAACGTTCACCGATGCAACTGAGCAGGCACATCTCACGGATCCGCGCTGGTCAACGGGAGCGGCGTTCGCTGACTACGATGGCGATGGATTCGTGGATCTGATGGTCTCACGATATGTCGAGTTTGATCTCAACCATCTGCCACAATTCGGAATAGGAGCGACCTGCCATTTCCGCGGTATTCCGGTCCAGTGCGGTCCAAGAGGTATGAAAGGCTTGGGAGATAGCCTTTATCACAACAATGGAGATGGAACGTTCACGGATGTCTCAAAATCAGCGGGCGTCGAGGACCCACACCTTTACTACGGGCTCGGCGTTCTGTGGAGTGATTTTGACGATGATGGACGCCCAGACATCTTCATCGCCGACGACTCCACTCCGAACTACCTGTACCGCAATGAGGGGAACGGGCGGTTCACTGACGTAAGTTACATTTCGGGCACCGCGGTCAGCAAAGATGGCGGAGAGATGGCGGGCATGGGCGTGGCCGCCTGCGATTACAACCATACGGGCCGGTTCTCAATTCACGTCACAAATTTCGAAGATCAAAGTAACTCGCTCTACCGCAATGACGGCGGCATGAACTTCAACGACGCGTCGGATTCAGCGGGAATCGGGCAGGTCACTGTGCCTTACATGGGGTGGGGCACTGGTTGTGTGGATTTCAACAACGATGGCTGGCCTGACCTGTTCGTCGTCAACGGTCATGTCTATCCCCAAGTCGATATGCTCCAAGCGGGAATGAAGTATCGCCAGCGAAAACTTGTGTTTGAAAATCAGAAAAATGGCACATTCCGCGACATCAGCGACTCGGTTGGTTCCGCTGTAAAGCTGCCGCAGGCCAGCCGGGGCGCAGCTTTCGGAGACCTTAACAACGACGGCCGGATTGATGTGGTCGTCGAAAACATCGACGGTGAACCTCTCCTCCTTCGGAACGAGGATGCAAGCGGAAACCACTGGATTACTCTTCAACTCCTGGGTACAAAGTCGAATCGCTTGGCCATTGGCGCCAAAGTTCGAGTTACTACGGGAACTGTATCCCAGATCGATGAAGTTCGAAGTGGCGGGAGTTATTTGTCGCAGAATGATTTGAGGTTGCATTTTGGATTGGGAACCGCAACCGCTGCAGATCGAATTGATGTTCGTTGGCCAGCGGGGACAACCCAGACGTTGAGGAATGTACCTGCGGACAGGATTGTCATTCTCAAAGAGGGGGAGGGGAGTGTTTCGCTTCAAAATTGAGGCGACGCTTCAGCGCGTGAGGGGTTTTTCAGAACTGATGAAGTCTGATCCGGTCTGGCGCGCTAGAGTTGCGGTTTGCGCGCTAACAGCGTTGCAGGTCATCTCCTGGACGTGTGCCTGGAGTCAATCGGCTCCCTCCCGCCCGGCCACGATCGCCGAACAGCTTTCGACCGAGGAGCGGCTGCAGAAACCGACTTGGTGGCCGACCAAAGGTACCTTCCGGCGGAACGACTTCGTCGGAGACGCCGCCTGCGCCGGATGTCATGCAGAAATCGTGAAAGCACAACAATCGAGCGCGATGGCGCGAACTGCCACGCGAGCTGAAGATTCCCAACTGCTGCGCGCCCATCCGCTCAACTACAAACTTGGTGGTTATACCTACGAAGCACAAACCCAGGACAGCAAAGCAAGCTATCGAGTAAGTGACCAGACATCCGCGTTCTCGGCAGTTTTGAACTGGGCCTTTGGTATACGTATGGGACAGTCATACCTGTTCGAGAAGAACGGAGGCGTCTATATGGCGCCACTGACGTATTATCCCGAGGCCGGAACCTGGGATTTTACGGTCGATCAACCACATTCCGCTCCCGAGTCCCTGGACAAGGGGGTTGGAAGGCATTTGCTCGACGACGAAGTACGGGGATGTTTCAACTGCCACAATACGGCTGCAACAACAAATGGCAAGTTCGATCCGGAGCATTCGATTCCGGGCGTAACATGCGAAGCGTGTCATGGGCCGGCCGCATATCATGTTGCGGCAGCCGGAATGGGTTTTTCGGACGGTGGCACCATGATCCTGAATCCTTCGCATTTGTCGCCGGTCGATTCGGTGGATTTTTGCGGCGCGTGCCACCGGACCTGGTGGGACATTACTCTCGCCGGAGGGACCGGCCTGAAGTCCATCCGGTTTCCGCCATATCGGCTCGAGAACAGCCGTTGTTGGGGCAAGGGTGACAAACGGCTGACCTGCACCGCCTGTCATGATCCTCACCAGCCGCTGGCGAGGGAAGATTCAGCGTACGATGACAAATGCCTTGCCTGCCACGTGAATTCACCAAGCGCAAAACCAACAGCAACCCATCCAGGAGCAGCATGTCCAGCGGCGACCAAAGATTGCGTGACCTGCCATATGCCGAAATATAAGTTGACGGACATCCCAGTGAAATTCACTGATCACCAAATCCGCGTCGTCCGCGGGAACGAGCCAATCCCTCAGTGAAAGAGGGACTGCGGATCATTAGGCAAGTCAGTATTTCGGAGGAGCGAGCGATCCTGCTTTAGCTCGCACAGGATCGCCACGCGCGCCTTGGGCAGATTTTTCTGTTGCCGCATCCAGCTTCGAATCTTTCGTCTTGTCTGCGCGGCCTTTCCAAAGCAAATAAGTGCGCTGGGCCTCGTCGATATCGTCTTTAGAGACGTCATTGTCAGCCGTCACTCCGTCGATGGTCGGATCGTAACCTTCAGCGACGTCGCGAGCCGTGTCGGCGCTCGAATTAATAAAGTGCTTGTATAAATTGTCTTCCACCTTGGCATTCAACTTTTTCGCGTCCGCCGCAAGCTGCTTCCAATCGATGTGCTGAGAGTTGGCGATTTCCGCCATTTTCTTGCCAGCCTTCAGTTGCGCCGAGATGTCGTCCAGTTTGACGCCATTTTTGACTAGCGCACTCGCAATGAAGAGATCGCCGTAATTAATGTTCATGGACCTGCGCTCCATAACCAGGTCGCGACGCTTTGCCTCAAGCGTGTCCGCGACAGTTATGCTGACAACCCGCCGGCCGGTAGGATCAGTCGCCATCGCGGTGACTTTGTGAAGCTCCTTCTCGGCCTTTTTCTGGTCGTCACCGAGTGCCAAACCTGTAATCAGAAGAAGTAGTGCTGCACAGAAGAAATAGTTACGGCGCATAACGGTTCACTCTCCTAACAGGACATCTCCTGGAATCGGATTTTCGGTTTATCAAGTCGCATTGTTCAGTTCTTTGCCGCATTCTCCAAACGCACCAGCAAGGAAGTATCGATCGTCCCGATCCTCTGCGATCCCCGGTCGAGTACGCCCACCCGCAAATCGTAATTTCCAGCCGGAAGTGCGAGTTCCTGGTGCGCGGGCAGTCCGGTACGTTGATATTCCGCGAGCTCCTTGGCCCCCAGCGTGACATCCATGGTGTTGGCAGTTTGAGCCGCTATATTTCCATTTGCATCGAGGGCCACCGCCATGCAGTCGATAAGAGCGCGTTTGCGATTGTCTGCAGTGTCGACGAACTCCACAGCACTCAGATCAATCGTGTAGTCGAGTCGGACTGACTTGTTGTTGGCATCAGGAGGCGCAACGCGAAGAGTTACCGGCACCATGGTTGATTGCGGCAGTCCCGGCTGCATGGCGGCCGCAAGCAGGTGAGCACCGCTTTGAGCGAATGATTCCTGTGAGCGGTTGGGGTAATAACCCGGCCGATAAGCAAGAACTGCCGGCAGGTTCAACTTGATCTCGACCCTTCGAAAGGACTTGTCGTCTTGTCCCTTTTCCGGCGCGTATGCCAAGGTGTAATAGGTGGACCCGTCATCAAGGCTCCGGGCGATGGAACCCTGGACGTCGTTGTTGAAAAATGCGTGACCGCCGGTCTGCTCAGCAAGATCGTGCATTGAATTGTGTTCGCTATACCGCGTTTCAGCCTGGCCGTTGAGAGTATTCGTGTAATTGTCGTTGTTTGCCGGATTTACCATGCTCTCGCTGGATTCAGCGCTTACGGCGATGTTGACACCACCGGCTGTGAGCCCTCGCACGTCAATGGGATATACCGCGATCCGGGCTGTTGCCAGTTGAATGCTGAGCTGCCGAATCGCTTCCTGGTAGCTGAATGTAGAACTTTGATCAGAGACTGCTGATGCTGCCGCCGTAGTTCTGGCAGCAACGCCCAAAAGTGTATTGTCGGACGGCCGAATGCGAATTTTGAATGAACCTGAAAGCCATACGAGATTTTTTCGTCCCGGAAATCCGGACACGGCGCGTGCGATCGCGCCCAATGCCTCGAGTGTCATCGTGGTGCGCTCGTCCGAGCGTATGCCCTCCATCCGTGATGAAGTGGCTGTACGTTGTGAGACGGAACCGAGCCAAGCGGTTGCGTCGTTGCGCGCCGATGGCGATGCTGATGCTGCGGCTTGTGGAGGTAAGGTCGGCGCCGCGTGGCGGCCTATCTCTTCCGTAAATCCCTGGTCTTGCTGCTGCTGGGCTTCAGTCGTCAGCAGGGGCGAGTTCTGCCGCACGAGCTTTTCCACCGACTTTGCTAGTTTTTCAGGGTCATCTGTGGATGTTTGCAGCATTTGAAGATGTGTACCGAGGATGAACAGCGTAAGGTACTTGCCCTTACTAAGGCTGCGCAAACAGCGAAGCATCTGATCTCGCGCATACGCCTGATCCTGCGCCGGCGTGTTCAGCATGTCGAATAGCAGGATATTAAGTTGCGTATCGCCCGCTGAGATACGATTTGTGAAAGTGCCCGGCGGCAGGGAAGTCTGGGCCACGGGCTCATGCGACGGCTCTGCAACGTGCGCTTCGAATACCTTGATTGTCTGAGGCTTGCCGTTTTCCAGTAATGTGAAATTGCTCGCTTGCAGTCCCTTCATCGGAACTCCATGCGAATCAGTTACGGTGACATCCATTAACACCAGCTTCGATTCTGCTTTGAAGGTCGCCACCGGCAAAGGCTGTTCGGGCAGCTCCTTCTCGGCAGCAGATGGGGAGCCGGAAGAAGCGGGTACTGACGCGCTCGCCACCTCTGTTTTCGGCGGCGCGGAAAGTGCTGCAGGAGCTGGTGCAGAATCCGCGGGCTTCTTCACCTCAGGCGCTGAAGAAGCCACGACTGCAGTTTGCGACGAGCGCGGAGTCGCATGCGGCGTCCCCAGGTTGCTGTCGAGGTAAATCAGATATACGGCCAGCAGGTTATACGTTTGATCGTAGATCGTTAAATCGAGCAAATTACTGGAAGAATTCCCTTGCCACATGCCGGCCCGCCGCAGCGAGGGAATCATGGGAGTGGGCGCCGAGCGTACCGCGATCACGGGTACATGTGAATGCTGAAAGCTCCTTGCGTCCACCAGGTAGTCGTCCAACTGAAACGTGGTGCGGCCGTTGAGAACCGGTGCATCTACGCTGTCTGGGGTGATCTCGATTGGAATGAAATGCAGGCGAAGCGTACTCGAAGATAGCGTAAGCCAGTTGGCCAGCGACAGGTTGTTCTGGCCGAGGGCGTAGACGGGTGGCGTCCGGCCGATGTCATCAAGGCTGAGCATGGCGATGATGTGCGCTCGCGACGCCTTGGCCATTTGCTTGAGATATTCGGACGAGCCGTGAAACCCATGGTGCTGGCCACCAAAAGCTACGAACGTCAGCGAATGACGATGCCGCACCGAGGCGACCGATTCGGCCAGCAAAGGAAGAAGGGCCAGGGTGGCCCAATGTGTTGACGGCTGAGCGGCATCGGAGGAAGCTTCCAACGGCGCGCCGACAATAATATTCCCCGGCTCGCTCCCGGGAACCGTGCAAATTAGATTGGGAGTGTCGTCTTTCGAGAATTTCTGTTCGTAAAGATTGTCTGGCGTACACCCGGCAGCTTCGAACTGAGCGCGCAGCGTGCCCAACTCCTGGTCCACAGTCAGCGGGGCGGACCGCAGACGTTCCGCTATAGCGGCGCGATGCACACGAAGATAGAGTATGCTGCTGCCGCCCAGGCACGAACCAGAGAGTGCCAAGACCAGCAAAACCCGTAAGAGACGCGGCATTCCGACTTCTCCGAGCGCACCTACTGTATCATGTTCCTAAGTCATTGAATGTATTTATTTTAGGTCTAGTCGAGGCACTTGCGTCCGCAGGCTTGAATTGATCGAATTCGGTTGCGGAATCCCAATTTGGAGATTGCATGACGCTTCAATACAGATATTTGTTAAGCCTCTTTTGTCTGCTCATTGCAGGGTCTTCAGAACCCAAAGCCCAAACCGGGGCGCAATCTCCGGGGCAGACTGCTGAACAACGATTTAAGAACATCCAGGTGTTGAAGGCAATCCCCGCAGATGAATTGATTCCAGCGATGCAGTTCATCACCGCCTCGCTCGGAGTTCAATGTAGCTATTGCCATGTCGAGAATCACTTTGATCAAGACGATAAGAAGCCGAAGCAAATCGCCCGCAAAATGATGCAAATGATGGCGTCGATCAACGACCAGAACTTTGATAAGCGGCGGGAAGTCACATGCAACACTTGCCACCGTGGGGCGCCCCGGCCAGTCTCAATACCGGTGATAGCAGAAGGGCAGAAGTTCCTGACTGCTGCTGAGCCGGAACAGCAAGTCCCGGCGGGTGTTCCATCGCCGGATCAGTTGGTCGGCGACTACATTCGCGCGTCAGGTGGAGAAGCGGCCATCAAGAGAGTTTCCTCGCGGGTGATGCGGGGAACTGCCGATTTTGGCGGACATCAAGTACCGGTCGACGTCTTCGACAAAGCTCCAGCTCAGCGCACTGTGGTGACGCACCTTCCCAACGGCGACAATGTAGTCGCATTTGATGGGCAGCAGGGCTGGACGTATTCACCCGGGCGTCCCCCCCGGCCAATGCCTGCTTCGGAGCTTGAGGGCGCGCGGATCGATGCGGACCTGCAATTCCCGCTACATCTGAAAGAGCAATTTACCGAACTTCGTGCTGGACGTCCGGAATCGATCGCCGGCCACGAAACGTATCAGCTTATTGCTCTCTCGCATGGGCACCCGAGTGCGCGGCTGTATTTTGATCAGCAATCGCATTTGCTGGTTCGTATGCTGCGCTATTCAGATTCGCCGTTGGGGCTGAATCCCGTGCAAATTGATTTTTCAGATTACCGCGCAGTTGACGGAGTGCAAGTCCCATATCGTTCGACAGTGGCAAGACCCGGTGGGCAGTTTGCGATCGAGGCGACGGAGGTGAAACAGAATGTTCCGATTGCTGACGACAAGTTCACCCGGCCTGCGGCCTGCAATGAACGGGCTATTCAACGCTAGATCCCAGAGCTGCAGGGTTGGCGGTAAGGATTGAAGTTCGATTCGACGGACGTTTTTGGCTCGCTTCCTGTTTAAGGCGCTCGAAAACCTGGCGTTCTTGCGCCGCCTCGGCGACACGATTTGCCCGCGCATAGGCCTTGGCTAGATTGAAATGCACCTTTGGGCTTTTGGGCGCCAAGTGCCGGGCTGCTTCAAGCTCTTTCACTGCCTCTGAAATATCACTTTGTTCCAGGAAGGCGCGGCCGAGTTCGTAGTGGGCGTCAGCAGACTGCGGCGCGAGTCCCACTGCTTTTTGGGCGTATTGGATTGCGTCCGATGGTTTGCGCAAGGTTAGCAGAATGGACGCCAGCCGGATGTATGCCAGTTCGCTCTTCGGGTTAATCTCTATCTCCGCCGTCAACTGCGCCTGTGCCGCGTCATATTTAGACAAGGACGCGAGTGCGTCTCCATAGGCATAGTGCAAGAAAGGCGTCTTCGAGTTTTCGCTGAGCATTTGTTCGAAAATTTTGAAGGCCTTGTCGTAGTAACTGCCCGAAAGCAGTGCGGCAGCTTCCCCCGCCAAGCGAACGAGCCCGTTCATCGCCGGATCAATTTGCTCTGGAAGAGCTGGAATTCTGAGCAGCGCAACCCCGAGCGCAACCTCTATTTGCGGAGCCAGCGTTCCCTGACGGACTTCAGGAGTCAGCAGATCGATGGCCTCGTCGAAATCTCCCTGGAGGTTAGCGAGCAGCGCCAAACGATATCGCGAAACCTGAACAGCCGCTGCGTTGCCGCTAAAGCCGAGCGAGCGCCCTCGTTCCAAATGGATGCGAGAGTTTTTGTAGTCTTTGGTTTCGAACTCGCTGAGTCCTAACAAGGTCCAGGTGTCGGGCTGTGAAGCCTCGAGAGTGACCGAACGTCGAAGGGCTGAAATTGCCTCAGAATAGTGCCCCCGCATGTACTCGAGCGTTCCCAGTTGTCGCCAACCCTCCTGCCAATTGGAACGAATCTTGACAGCTTGCAGGTAAAGGGTCGCTGCTTCGTCTAAGCGTCCTTGTTGGCGGGCGGATTCGGCGCGACGTTTCATCTCTTCGAAATCTGACGAATTCGATTCGACGTTGCCTGGAGATGCAGCGCCGGAAGTGCGTCCATTTACCGATGCTTCTTCGATGTTCCCAACTGCATATCTGCGGATTTGTTCCGCATCTCTCTCAACCGTGACTTTTGCGAGCTGCTCGGACCGATTGAGGGCCGAAGCTGAGCCGGTAACATCGCCTTGTGCTCGTAAAGCGTCCGCGAGCGCGGCAAATGCGGCGGATGATGCCGGAGCGAGCTCAGTTGCGCGCTTCGCATCGAGAATGGCTTCTGGGAATTTCTTTTCCGCAATTCTCAATCTGGAGAGAGCGATCCAGGGCAGGGGGTCGTTCGGCCGCAGTCGCTTTTCTTCTTGGAATTGAGCCTCTGCCAACTGGTCCTGCCCATTCTTGTGCAACGCCATCCCGTATTGATAGTGAAGGTAAGGAGTGTCTGGATATTCGCGCAAAAGGCGCTCAAAACTTCTCAGCGCATCCTGGATCTGCTGTCGTAAGACCAAGGCTTCGGTTTCGCCGGCGGCGAGTACCAGAGCATCGTTTGAAGTATCCAGTTGCGTCGGCAAGAGTGGAATACGCAACAGAGACATTCCCAACGGCATTTTGACCTGATCCGAAAGTGCACCAGAGCCTGCCGCGCTTGCAAGAGTTTCGATCGCCTTCTCGAACTCGCCCTGCACGTTCAGCAGCAGGGCAAGATGGTAAAGGGAAATCTTCTTGATCTCTGGATCGTCGGTTAGCCCCAGTTCCGATGCTTTCTTCAGGTGGGCCAGGGAATCAAGGTAATCGCGTGTTTCGAATTCGCAAAGTCCCAGGAAGGCCCATCCGGCGCTCAGGTTCGGATCAAGTCCGACTACGTGATTCAGAGCCGGAATAGCTTCAGCGAAGTGGTCGGAATCGTAGAGCAACGTTCCTATGTACCACCAACCTTCTTCCCAGTCAGGGCGAAGTTTCACAGCGGCCTGATAGTCGCGAACCGCTTCATCCAACCGGCCCGCCTCGCGGGCCGAGAGTGCCTGAGCAGCGAGATTCTCAAAGTTTCCGCTGTCTTGTGTCGCTTGAGGCAAAGCAAGACCGCACAAGCCAGTCGTCAAGACGAGAATGAAAATCAGAGACTGGAATGTGACGAACAGCGTTCGGGACACAAGAAAATAGCAGCGACAGCTTGAGTCCCGCTGCACTGCGTTCGCTGCTACAGGCCTTGAGACCATGCGTTTCCCGCTGGAGTTTATGTTAAAACAGAGCGATGTTGTCGCGTTCGGGGAAATAACTTGCCGCTTACACGCCGACGTTTGCTTGGGGGCCTTGCCGCCGGCTTTGCATCCTCTGTACTGCCACGTAGAGCTCTGGGAAAGGCGCAGAGCATTCAACCGATTTTCGAGGAAATTCCTCCGTCGCTAAGCGGCATAAAGTGGTCACATTCTGCGGCTCGATCAGCGATGAAATACCTGCCGGAATCAACAGGGCCAGGTTGCGCATTTTTCGACTATGACAACGATGGATGGCTGGACATCTATCTTGTTAATAGCGGCGAGAGCGATTTTTATAAGCCTGCGGCGCCACTATCTAACGCGCTCTATCGCAATAACCGCGACGGTACGTTTACCGATGTGACCGTTCAGGCCGGGGTCAAAGGCGGCGGGTTTGGGATGGGGGTAGCGGCCGGAGATTACAACAACGATGGTTTTCCCGATCTTTATGTTACCCAATACGGTACCAGCATCCTGTATCGCAACAATGGCGATGGAACTTTCACGGATGTAACCCGCGACGCGGGAGTAGGCGTGCAAGGTTGGGCGTCAAGCGCAGTGTGGTTTGACTACGACAACGATGGATACCTTGATTTGTTCGTTTGCCAATTCGCGCAGTTTGATAAGGCGACAGGCTGCGGCGTCGGCTCGGATGGCAAACGACATTACTGCATTCCCCGAATTTTTCCTCCTTCCCCAAGCTGGCTTTTTCATAACAACGGAAATGGGACCTTCACGGACGTGAGCCGCGATTCGAGAATAATGGAGCACTTGGGAAAAGCCTGGGGAGCCGTCGCGGCAGATCTGAACAACGATGGGAAACTGGATCTATTCGTATCGAATGACACGGTCCCAAACTTTCTTTTCATGAACCGGGGCAATGGACGCTTCGAGGAAGTTGGGTTGGCCGCTGATGTCGCTTATAGCGCCGACGGACGCGCACGCTCTGGAATGGGAGTTGACGCCGCGGACTTTGACCAGGACGGCTGGATGGATCTTTTTGTGTCAAACATCGACGAGGAGATATTTTCTCTCTACCACAATCAAAAGGACGGCACGTTCGACGATCAGGCGATGCAACTTGGCGTGGGGATGGCGACCCGTTGGATGAGCGGCTGGGGCGTCAAATTCTTCGACTACGACAATGACGGTGATCTGGACCTCTTCCTGGCGAATGGGTTTCCCGACGACCTGGTGGAAGAGTTTTCAAGCGAAGTGAAGTATCGCGAACCGCTGCTGTTGTTTCACAACGTTGCTGGCAAATTCGTGGATGTAAGTGAAAGCAGTGGGCCGGTGTTCGGCAAAGCATTCTCCGCGCGTGGAATGTCGGTGGGCGACTTCAATAATGATGGCGGGAGCGATGTACTCGTCGCAGTGAACGATGGCGCACCGGTTCTTCTGCGGAACAATGTGGGCAAGGAAAATCACTGGCTCGGCATCAGGCTGATCGGAACGAAGTCGAACCGCGATGCTATTGGCGCGAGGGTCACTTATAAGGCAGGCGACCTGACCCGGAGCCGGACGAAAGTCGGCGGCGGGAGTTTCATGTCGTCGCATGATCCGCGACTGATCCTTGGTATTGGGAAGCGAAAAATGCTGGATTGGCTGGAAGTTCATTGGCCACAGCCCGGCGGAGCTGTAGAACGTTTTACAGGTCTTCCGATTGACCGTTACATCACAATCGTCGAAGGGACCGGGGCCTGGAAGTGAGGATTTCAAGTGCAAAGACTCGCTGGAAGTTTGGGTTCCTGTTCGTGCTTCCTCTGCTTGGCTACCTTGGATTTCCGCTGCACGCAAGCTCTCAAACATCTGTCCAAAATCCTGAAATTCGAATTATTGTTGTCGAGTCGGAACCGGAAGCCGAGCAGCTCTTGAAGCGCCTTCGAGCAGGTGAAGATTTTGCGGCACTCGCGCGAGAAAAATCGATCGATCCAAGTTCCACGGATGGGGGTTCACTGGGCCACGTGGATCCGGCATCCTTGCGAACCGAGCTGAGAAAGGCGATTCAGGAGTCAGGGAACGAAACTCTGGCCGGGCCAGTCAAGATTCCCACGGGCTTCGCTATCCTGAAAATCGAGCGCGCGGGTGGTGTCGCTAGTGCCGCTTCGCCCGCAAGTTCATCCGCACCGAGTCAGAGGCCCACGCCTGTAACCAGTTCTGGGCAAGGCATGAGTCCTACTGGCTTGCTTTCTGTTGCTGGCCGCGGCAAAGTGGTTTTCCCTCCAGATGTCTCCGGAGCGGTAGAGGCAGAAATCGCATTCCGAACTTTACGCAAGCCGGTTGACTGGGACCGCGATCTACGAAGTATTTGTGAAGTGCGGACGAAAACACTGGATAGCGCAATCGATCGCCTGGGGCAACTACTGGATCCAAACTCAGCGGAAAGTTATGCGGTCGATCATCCTGACCAGGTCGGCAGAGTACGCTTCACTCTAGCGCAGTTACTCGCATACCGAGGAGACATGGATCCGGCAATCCAGCAGTGGCTTACAGCGTACGAATTTGCCAAGAAAAATTCTCCTGAGATGGTTCCTGAGTTGGAGGAAGTTCTCGGCACGGCCTACCTGCACAAATCTGAAATGGAAAATGGGGTATATAAAGACGGCAGCGATCGTTGTCTTTTTCCGCCGCTTAAGCCGGTCCGCTATCGAGATGTGGCTGATTCCGAGAAAGCCATTCAGTACCTGACGCAGTTCTTGGAAAGGAAGCCTGACAGCCAGGAAGCCAGGTGGTTGTTGAATCTGGCTTATATGACCGTAGGGAAATATCCATCAGGTGTCCCGCCGAAATATCTCATTTCGCCGTCGCTCTTCGCCTCCAAAGAAACCATGCCAAGATTTAAAGATGTGGCCAAGGAGGCAGGATTAAACTCCTTTTCGATGGCGGGCGGCGTTATCGTAGACGATTTCGAGAACAATGGCCTGTTCGACGTGGTTACCTCCAGCTATGACCAGTGTGAGCATCTGCACTACTTTCACAACAATGGCGACGGCACATTTACGGACAAGGCGGTTGCGGCGGGGCTGGCGGACCAGCTTGGCGGTTTGAACCTTATTCAGACTGACTACAACAACGACGGCTGCCTTGACATTTACGTCTTACGCGGGGGATGGCAAACCGCGATGCGCGGATCCCTGCTGCGAAACAATTGCAACGGAACATTTACTGACGTCACCGAGAGCGCAGGGCTGGCTGATCCCATTGCATCCCAGACCGCGGTTTGGACGGATATCGATAATGACGGCTTCCTGGACCTCTTCGTCGGGAACGAACAGGGGCCGAGCCGTCTGTATCACAACAAGGGAGATGGCACGTTTGAAAACATTGCACAGTCGGCGGGTGTAGACAATATTTCCTTTGCGAAGGGAGTGGTTGCCGCCGACTACGACAATGATGGCTATGCGGACTTGTACGTTTCGAATCTTGGAAGCAATAATTTCCTGTATCACAACAACCACGACCGTACCTTTACTGAAGTAGGACGCCAGGCCGGCGTGCAGGCCCCTTCCATGAGCTTTGCCACGTGGTTCTTTGACTATGACAACGATGGCTGGCCGGATCTGTTTGTGACCAGTTATTACATGTCTCCGGAAGAAATCGTGCGTAGCCAGGTCGGGCTTCCCGGCAACGTGGAAACGCTCAAGCTTTATCACAACGAAGGCAACGGGACATTTCGCGATGTGACCAAAGAAGCCAAGCTCGACCGCGTGTTTGACCCGATGGGATCAAACTTCGGCGACATTGATAATGATGGGTTCCTGGATTTTTACCTGGGCACCGGCACGCCTCCGTATGGCGATATCCTGCCCAATGTAATGTTTCACAACCAGGGCGGGAAGCAGTTTGCTGATGTGACCGCAGCCACCGGAACTGGGGAATTGCACAAGGGGCACGGAGTTGCTTTTGCTGATCTCGACTATGACGGTGATGAAGATATGGTCGCTGAAATCGGTGGAGCCGTTCCCGGTGACCGGCATTCGATCCGTTTGTTTGAAAATCCCGGAAATACGAATGACTGGATTTCAATAAAGCTGGTAGGGGTGAAAAGCAATCGCGCCGCCATTGGTGGGCGAATAAGAATGGATGTCGAGAATGACGCCAAGGAGATTCGCTCGATCTACCGGACTGTAGGAAGCGGTGGGTCGTTCGGCGCCTCACCCCTGCAGCAGCATATCGGCCTCGGTAGAAATGCAAAGATTGTAAGTCTCGAGATCTCGTGGCCCGCGACTGGAACACACCAGAAATTCCTGAATGTCCCCAAGGACAGATTCATTCAAATACAGGAGTTCGCAACGACATACACGCAACTGTCGCGGAGGCGCGTGCACCTCGGGGGCGGGGAAGTGCACAATGCTTCCTCCGAACATCCTTCCTCGAGCCGCGAGCGAAAGGGCACGCAATTCGTGGGAAAAAAGACCGAATGAAACGCTGTGGAATAGTTTTTTTGTCGCTTCTGATTTTCTTTGCGCTGCATCCCCTTCCGGCCTACGCAGCGCAACGCTATCCGGGGAGAGGAATGGTTTTGGAGGTCGACCGGTCGCACAACAAACTTGTGGTTTCGTGCCAGCCGATTTCAGGACTGATGGATGCGATGGTAATGCCTTTCGACGTGGCGGATGCGAAGTCCCTCGTCTCGTTGCAGAGGGGCGCTCTGATCGATTTTGTTGTGGTGGTCGACAAGAATTCCTCGCACCTCGAAAGTGTGCATGTGCGCAAGTATGCCGCTGTTGAACGAGAGCCTTCAAAATCGGGCCGCCTTCAAGGGCTGGATGAGGTCCTGCGTGGACCTTTGCCTCGAATATCTGTCGGTGAGCGAGTTCCTGATTTTGTTCTGACTGATCAGAGCAAACGTAGGGTGCACTTCAGTCAATTCGCAGGCAAGGTTGTGGCGCTTAATTTCATTTATACGCGCTGTGTATTGCCGCAGTATTGTTTTCGTTCATCCAACAACTTTGGAGTGCTGCAGAAACGGTTTTCGGGACGGCTGGGGAAAGATGTTGTACTGCTTTCCATAAGCTTTGATCCAGTTCACGACCAGCCAGAGATTCTGCAACGGTACGCGCATACATGGAAGTCGGACCCGGAAAATTGGCGGTTCCTTACTGGAAACGCAGCCGAGGTTCAACGCGTCTGCGATTGGTTCGGCGTGAATTTTGTACCCGACGAAGGCCTGTACACGCACAACGTCCACACTGTCGTGATTGGACGAGACGGTAAACTCGTCGCCAATTTGGAGGGCAATGAATTTACCGCTCAACAACTAGGCGACCTGGTAGATACCGCGTTGAGCCAAGCGAAGGAATGAAGCTAGTGGCCAAGTGTCAGAAGCCGCATCGTACTAACACATTGAAGATCCATGCCTAAAACCAGCGTAAGAACCAGCAAGTTTGGGGAGTCAGTCATTCGCGGGATGACACGCCTGGCGAATGAATGCGGCGCTATCAATCTCTCGCAGGGATTTCCGGATTTCGATCCTCCGGAGGCGGTATTGCGAGCGGCAGAGCGCGCAGCGCGGGAGGGCCCACATCAGTATGCGGTGACGTGGGGTGCTCCGAATTGCCGTGCGGCGCTAGCTAAGAAGCAGTCAAAGTTCATGGGGCTGCCGCTTGATGCGGACGAGAACCTCGTGGTCACATGCGGCAGCACGGAGGCCATGATGGTTGCGATGATGACGGCTACGAATCCCGGCGACAAGGTGGTTGTGTTTTCTCCGTTCTATGAGAACTACGCCGCGGATGCGATTCTCTGCGGGGCCGAGCCGATCCACGTGACATTACATCCGCCGGAGTTTTGTTTTGATCCTGACGAACTGCGGCGCGCGTTTGAGAAGCGGCCGAAAGCAGTGGTGCTATGCAATCCGTCAAATCCTTCTGGCAAGGTGTTTACGCGGGACGAATTATTGGGGATTGCTCGTTTAGCAGAAGAGTTCGATACCTTTGTGCTGACGGACGAAGTTTACGAGCACATTGTTTACGCTCCGCACCAGCACACCTATTTCGCTGCGCTACCCGGGATGTTTGAGCGAACGATCTCGTGCAGTTCGCTTTCGAAGACTTATTCAATGACCGGATGGCGGCTAGGGTACGTGATCGCATCGCCAGCGATTATTGACGAGGCGAGGAAGGTTCATGACTTCTTGACCGTGGGCGCGGCTGCGCCTTTGCAAGAAGCGGCTGTGACGGCGCTGGAATTGCCGGACAGTTACTACCGGGAGTTGCAAGCGCTGTACACGGAGAAGCGGACATTCTTCTTGAAATATCTCGACGACGCCGGGCTCCGATATTCCGAGCCGCAGGGTGCCTATTACGTGATGATCGACATCAGCGAATTTGGGTGGCAGAACGATACGACTTTCTGTGAATGGATGGCGCGGGAAGTGGGAGTGGCGTCGGTGCCGGGATCAAGTTTCTTCCACGAGCCGGTGAATCATCTGGTGCGGCTGCACTTTGCGAAAAGGACAGAGACACTGGCTGCTGCAGGCGAACGCCTGCTGGGCTTGAGAGAGAAAGCACAACGAGCAGCTCGCGTGGCCGCGATCTAGTACTCGAGCTTGTAGGCTTTTGCTTCTTCCAGAGTGACACGGCGCTTCTGCAAGTACGACAAATTCGCCATGTGCGCGGCCACCGCCGAGCTATAGCCAATATCAACAGGCGCATTCGGTGTCTTGCGGCTGCGCATGCAATCGATCCAGTTTGCCATGTGGTTCGTCGCCGTACTATGGCCGGTGATTTCCTCGCCGTTCGGCCGGTTCACTTTCTCGGGATAGTAGTGAATCTGTTCCTCTGACTCGCCGCTGACCATGTCGGTTGCGCCCGCAATGTATTCGACAGTGCCGTCGCTGCCGAGGAGTTTCTGCCCCAGGCCGTAACGGCGATTGTTGAATGTAGATTCCCAGGTAACCACCAACTCGGGAAAGTCGAGGGTGACGGACATTGTGTCCGGGACCTCGCGACCGTCTTTTTCGGAGAAAATTCCGCCCGACATGTAGGCGGCGCTCGGCAGCGGAAGATTGAGGGCGGTCATGATCCAGGCGATCTGATGAATCATGTTTTCGGTGACGTTGCCGCCGGAAAACATCCAGTAAAGACGCCAGTTCATGAAGCGGAACGCGTTGAACCCATTGTCTGGCCTGCCATTCAGGAATGCATGCCAATCGACGTTTCTCGCCACGCAGTCGGCCGCAGGCTGACGGACCCATTGCCCTTGGCCATGCGGAGTGTTGCGGCCCATCCAAGCGTCGACTTGTGTGACTTTCCCGACGATGCCTTGGGAGAGCCAGTTCTTTGCGTCTTTGAATGGACCACCGCTCACGTGCTGCAGGCCGATCTGGACGACTCGATCCGATTTCTTCGCAGCCTGCAAACAGCTCTCCGCCTCTGGAATCGACCAGGTCATCGTCTTTTCGGCATAGAGATCCTTGCCGGCGGCGATCGAGTCCACGAAATGCCTTGCATGAAGATGGAGCGGACTGGCGACGATCACGCCATCGACATCCTTGAGGTCGAGCAGGCGTCGATGATCGGTGAAGGTCTGGATGTCCGGAACAACGCGCTTTACTTCGTCAAAACGGCGGTTATAGACGTCAGCCATCGCTACGACTTGAGTATTCGGGACGGCGACGATCTGCTTGAGTAGTTCCTGCCCACGAGAGCCGACACCGATCATTCCAATGCGAATGCGGTCGTTCGCGCCAACGACTCCCGCCGCGAGTTTGGCAGAGAGGAATGCGGCGCTGGCGGTTGCAGTCTGCTTGAGGAAGTCACGGCGCGTGTTCGTGGGCATGCGGGCTCCTGCGAGCCGAAGTGATGTTCGGCTCGGAAACGCTATTCTGACACGAATGGAGATTGGAGGAACAAGTTGAGCACGGGCGAGATCTTTCGGCTGCGCTCAGGACCGGCTGCCCGTGCCCCAAATCAGAACAATAAATACTTGGACGTTATCCTCGAACTCGACCTGCCGTCGTTTTTCCCTGGACTTCATCAAGCTGGCGAAATTCTTCGGCGGTGAGACGAATCGAAGCCGCGGCGACATTCTCTTCAAGATGCTCGACCGATGAAGTCCCTGGAATGGGCAACATGACCGGCGAACGCTGCAGAAGCCATGCCGACGCGATCTGAATCGGCTTTGCGCGGTGGGCTTGCGCGATGCGGTTCAAAATGTCGTGTCCAACGCCGCCCGCGCCGAGCGGGAACCAAGGAATGAAAACGATGCGATTTTGCTCGCAGTAGTTCAGCACGTGCTCCCATTCGCGGTCGAAGACGCTGTAACGGTTCTGCACGGAGACGATCTGGCCCATTTTCTGTGCGCGTTCAATGTGTTCGCGTGTAACGTTGGAAAGCCCGATCAGATTAATCTTGCCCTCCTTTTGCATATCGAAAAGCGATTGCATCGAGACCTCGAATGAAATAGCGGGATCAGGCGTGTGGAGTTGATACAGGTCGATCCGTTCCAGGCGCAACCGCTTCAAACTTCCTTCGAGCGCTTCGCGCAGATGTTTTGGACTGGCATCGTGCGACCAGTGGCCAGCAGCCGGACGGTTCCAGCCGCCTTTAGTTGCGATGACCAGACCTTTGGGATAGGGATGCAGCGCTTCGGCGATGAGCTCCTCACTGGTGCCCGGGCCATAGGAATCGGCGGTATCGATGAAATTGACGCCGAGTTCGATTGCGCGCCGCAAAACCGCGATGGCTTGCTGCCGATTCTTCGGAGGACCCCAAACGCCGGGGCCAGTGATGCGCATTGCGCCGTATCCGAGACGATTGACGCTGAACTTGCCGCCGAGATCAACAGTACCCGCAACCGCCGCAGAAATGCTTTCAACTTGAGAGCTCAAGGTGGTGCCTCCGATATTTGTGAACAACTCTATCTGATTGTTCCCCTAACATGCGCGTTGCAGGAATATTGCGGCAACAGGCATTGCGGGCAGAAACACTGCTTGGCAGAGCACAAGCAACGATGCTCGATCTACGAACATCTAGACTGCGATGCCCCATTGGTTGCCTTATCCCGGCCCGGTGATTGGGACAGCAATCGCAATTGCCGCAGCTTTCCTGTTGCATCTGTTCTCAGTGGCGTACATCAAACACCGCGCCCAAGATCATCGCGAACGTTATCGCCGGCGGAAGTTCTTCACCACGATTATCGTGTTCGCTGCTGCCCTCGTTATCGTAATTCTCTGGGCCAAGACGCTGAAACAGAAAGGCACTTTTCTCGGCTTATTAGGTGCTGGAGTGGCAATTGCGCTTCGGGAGCCGCTGCTCAGCGTTGCCGGACGCCTGGCGATCTTTTCAGGGCATATGTACACGGCAGGCGACCGCATTGAGATTCAGAAGATGACGGGCGATGTAATCGACATCGGGTTTTTCTACACCCGAATGCTCGAAGTGGGCGCCTGGATCGCCGGCGATCAGTACAGCGGACGAATTCTGCTGGTGCCGAATTCCACGATCTTCGGAACTCCGATCATCAATTACACCCAACATCTTTCGTACATATGGGACGAGGTTCAACTGCCGATCACGTACGAGAGCAATATGGAAGCGGCAACCAGAATTCTGACTGAGGTGGGCGGAGAGTACACGCGTCAATTTTTGCAAGGCGCGCAGAAAGAATTGGAGAACATGCGGCGCGACTTTCTGGTTCCGCAGCTCGAACTGGAGCCGGCGGTTTATGTGAAGGTGACCAGCAATTGGCTGCAACTGACGATGCGATATGTTGTCGATCCGCGCAAACGGCGTGTGGCGAGCACCTTCATTTACACAGAAGTGTTTAAGAAAGTTGCGCACCAGAAAGATATTCAGATCGCATCAGAGACAATGGACCTGACGGTGCATCCGCCAAAAGCGGCTTAGCATTTATTCACCACGGAGGCACGGAGAAAGTCGTGAAAAAACTTTGCAGACCTATTCTGCTCCAAGAAAGATGTAGCGCAACAAGAAGAGCACGCTCAGCACCCAGATCAGCGCGCTGATTTCTTTGTGTCTTCCGGTAAGCAGCTTGAGGAAGGTGAAGGATAGAAGTCCAAGGCTCAGCCCGGTGGCAATGCTGAAGGTGAGCGGCGTTGCAATTAAAGTGAGAAATGCCGGAACCGATTCCGTGAAATCGCTCCAGTTTACCTTTGCGACAGAACTGCACATGAGCGCGCCGACGAGAACCAGTGCAGGAGCGGTCGCGTATCCCGGAATGGTGGCAACGATGGGAGCGCAGAACATTGCGACAACGAAGAGTGCCGCAATGACCAGGTTGCCGAGACCGGTGCGCGCTCCGGCAGCAACTCCGGCAGCGCTCTCAATGTAACTTGTAACTGTAGATGTTCCGGTTAGCGCGCCGACGATTGTCCCGATCGCATCGGACAGAAGCGCGCGGCTGGCCCGCGGCAGAGTGCCATTGCGAAGGAAGCCGCCTTCTTCACAGACGGCGACAAGCGTGCCGACGTTGTCGAAGAGATCCACGAAGAAAAATACGAAGACAAGCTCACCGAGCCCGAGCTTCGCGGCGGAGCGAATGTCGAGTGTGAAGAGTGTCCCGGAGGGATGCGGCCAGGAAAAGATTTGCGAAGGCCAGTGGCTGATGCCGAATGGAATGCCGAGAAGCGTGATGACGATAATGCCGATGAGAATGCCGGAATCAATTTTGCGCGCAAGCAGCACGGCGACAAGTACGATGCCGACAGTCGCGAGAATCACGCGAGGATCAGAAAGTTTTCCGAGACCAACAAAGGTGGCGTTGTTTGCCACGATGATTCCGGCATTGCGGAATCCGATGAAGGCGATGAAGAGGCCGATTCCGGCGGCGGTGCCGTACTTCAGGCAATCGGGAATTCCGTTGACGATCTGCTCGCGGACTTTGGTCAGCGTGAGCGCGAGGAAAATTACTCCAGAGAGAAAGACAACACCAAGTACTGTCGGCCACGGAATGCCGCGTCCGATCACGATGGAATACGTGAAGTACGCGTTGAGGGACATGCCGGGCGCGAGCGCAATCGGGTAGTTCGCCCACAGTCCCATGACGAGAGAAGCCACCGCCGCTGACGCGCAGGTTGCGAAGAGAACTCCATCGACGGGCATGCCGGCTTGGGAAAGAATCTGCGGATTCACGACCACGATGTAAGCCATGGTCATGAATGTGGTCAGACCGGCGAGAAGTTCGCGTCGAACCGTGGTGTGATTTTCATGTAAATGAAACGTGCGCTCGAGCAGGCGGGTTCTCCCCAGGTGAAGGTGAGTCACTATAGGGTGTGAGAAGCGGGCGCGTCAATTCAATCGCAGATTTTGGTAGTGGGTGTTCCTCTGTCAAACTCCGTGGCCGGTCGAGCTTTTAAAAGCCTTACCACAGAGAACACAGGGTTACACAAAGGTCTCACAGAGTCTTCTTCGAGGCGCTGCGTTCCATCTCTGTGGTCGAGCTTTTAAAAGCCTTGCCAAAAAGCACACAGGTTTTCAGTCATCGGCGTTGGCGGTGATTTCAGGCCGCGCGACCGGAACCGCGATTTCCTGGTCTTTGTATTGGAGTTGATAGAGCTTGTAGTAGATGCCGCGGTTTGCGAGCAACTGCTGGTGCGTGCCCATCTCGCGAAGCTGGGCTTTGTGCATGACGATGATTTTATCGGCACGCTGCACGGTCGAGAGGCGGTGGGCGATGATGATCGAGGTGCGGCCTTCGACCATTTTGCCCAGTGCATCACGGACTTTGAATTCAGTTTCGGTGTCGACGCTGGAAGTTGCTTCGTCGAGGATGAGGATCTTTGGCGAATGAGCGAGGGCGCGGGCGAATGAGATGAGCTGCTTCTGTCCCGTGGAAAGGGTGGTGCCGCGTTCGCGGACCTCTTCCTTATATGTGTTAGGCAACGCGTGAATGAAGTCGGAAAGGTTAACGTCTTCGGTAGCCTGGCGCACCTGTGCGTCGCTGATGGAAGCGGTTCCGAGACGGATGTTGCCCTCGATTGTACCGGTGAAAAGGAAAGGATCCTGTAGAACGACACCAAAACGGCGGCGAAGTTCGGCGATGGGCATGTCTTTTATATCGACGCCGTCGATACGTATCGCGCCGCGCTGGACATCGTAAAAGCGGAGCAGCAGGGAAATGATTGTCGTTTTACCGGCTCCGGTGTGGCCAACGATGGCGACGGTTTCGCCGGGTTCGATGGTGAAGCTGACATCTTTCAGGACCCAGTCGAAGTCGGAGATCGAGCTTTGCTCGATTGAACGGGCGAGGACGCCCGTTCCCCCATGAGCTGACGATGAATTTTGTGGGCGGGCCTGGAGGGCCGCCTCTCCACGTGCGCCGTCGGGAATGGTTCGGTAGGCGAACCAGACGTGGTCAAACTCGATGCGGCCTGGGCCATCGGGAATTTTGGTCACAGCGGCTTCGGTGATTTCGGCGGGCGTATCGAGCAGCTTGAACACGCGCTCCGAAGCGGCCATGGCCGATTGCAGGATGTTGTATTTTTCGCTCAGATCCTGGATGGGCCGGAAGAATCGCTGGGCGTATTGCATGAAGGCGACGAGAACGCCAAGCGTGGTCACGTTGCGCACCACATGAAACGCGATCAGCGTCTTCGGGCTGAAGCTGATTTCCAAAGCGGAAACCGTCCAGTTGCGAATCACGTCGCCGCCGCCGAACCAGATCACCAGCGCGGTTGCGATCGACGAAAGTATTTCCACGACAGGGTAGTAGACCGCATGTGCCATGATCGCGTCTTTGTAGGCGTCCATGTGCTGCATGTTCACGTCGGAGAAAGTCTTAAACGCCTTCTTTTCCCGATTGAAGAGCTGCAGCACGACCATTCCACTCACGTTTTCCTGCAAATGCGCATTGATCCGGGCAATGGCGACACGAATGCGGCGGTACGAGTCACGCACGCGATCACGGAAAATCTTGGTCGCGTAGAAAATAAACGGAAGCACCGAAAAGGTGATCAGCGCCAGCTTCCAGTTGACGGAAAGCATGATGGCGAGAATTCCGGCGAGGACGAAAATGTCTTCGAAGATCGAGACCACACCGGAGGTGAACATGTCGTTCAGTGCGTCAACGTCGGTAGTGACGCGGGTCACCAGCCGGCCCACGGGATTCTTGTCATAGAAGCCGATGTGCATGCGCTGCAGATGGCGAAAAATTTCACTGCGCAGATCGAACATCACCATCTGCCCAGCCCATTGCATGAAATAGGTTTGAAGATACTCGAGCAGGAAAGCGAAAACTGTGAGCCCCACGTAAACGGCGGCAATCTCGGCAATGCCGGTGAGTGGCTGCGGACTCAGCCAACGAGTCAGCCAGGTGGGTTGCTGATGCGTGGGCGCGAGGTACCGGTCGATCGCCACCATGGTCAGGAATGGGCCGAGAACATCGGCGATGGCCTTGAACACGATCGAGACCAGTGCGATGCTCACCTGCCCGCGATAAGGGCGCATGTAGCGCAGCAGCCGCTTCATCAAGCGGCTGTCATATGCTTTTCCCAGGACTTCTTCTTCGTGGTGGGACGCCATTGGTTCCTATTCTAAATAGTCCTTCGAAGCGGGCGCTCGGACGGAGCGCTGTTGTTTTTCCAGATGTGCCTTGTGGGCATAAATGACGGCCAGTAAGGGAGGGGCGATGAGAACTCCCCAGAATGGCCACACAAACCCGAGAACGATCGGCACGATGATGGAGGCCCAGACAGGCACCTTCGCCGTCCGGCGCATGATGTAGGGCTGAAGCAGAAAGCCGTCGATGACAACGATAATCGCGTAGAGAAGAAGGACGCCGCCTGGATGTTGCCAATCACGCCATGCGATCAGCGCTGTAATGGTCGGGCCAAGCAGGCTGAGAATGGGGCCAAAGTGCGGAATGATTTGTAGTCCCGCAGCTAAGAGGGCCCACAGCAGAGCAAGAGGAACGTGCAGAATGTGCAGGCCGATAAACCACAGGGCCCCGACTGCGAGCGAGTCCTGTAGCTGCGCGATGGCCCAATTCTTGAGGGCGGTGCCGGTAATCCGGAGTGGGTTGTCGAGGGGCATCCGGAATTTTGATGAGAACGAAGGTGCGGCGGGTGCGATGGATTTTCAGCCGAAGTGCCTTGCATCTCCTGTTTACTGCACAAGTGACGCAGGCTGACGTAAGGTTCCTCTCTCGTTCTCCTTCGGCGGACGAACTCGGAATGACACAAGGGAAAGTGGGTTCTAGATTGTCCAGCGCAGCAGAGTTGCGCCGACTGTGAAGCCGGCACCGACAGACGCAAGAAGAACGAGGTCGCCTTTTTTCAGGCGGCCTTTTTCGCGTGCCGTTTGCATGGCGAGAGGGATGGTTCCGGCGGTGGTGTTGCCGAAGCGGTCGATATTAATGATGACGCTTTCCGGCTTCAGGCCAACGCGATCGGCAGTGGCGTTGATGATCCGCTGATTCGCCTGGTGGGGGATAAAGCAATCGATGTCGCTTGCCTTCACATTGTTTCGTGCAAGAAGCGTCTCGCAAACCTCGGCCATTTTCCGGACGGCGAACTTGAATACGGCCTGACCATCCTGATGGACGAAGTGCATTTTCTTATCGACAGTGTCGTGAGTTGCGGGATGCAGGCTGCCGCCGCCGGGCATAAATAAGGAGCAGGCACCCGAGCCATCAACCTCGTGCTCAAAGTCAATCAGCCCAGTGCCATCGGTGGAAGGTTCCAGAATGACCGCGCCTGCACCATCTCCGAAAAGGATGCAGGTAGCACGATCCGTGTAGTCGAGGATCGAGGACATGACGTCGGCGCCAATCACCAGGACCTTTTTGTGCGCCCCGCTCTGAACGAACTGTGCTCCGGCCTGCAAAGCATAAACAAAGGCGGAACATGCGGCCGAGAGGTCGAATCCCCAAACGCCTTTGACCCCGAGCTTGTGCTGCACCAGACAGGCCGTAGAGGGGAAGAGCATATCCGGCGTGACGGTGGCGACGACGATAGCTTCGAGATCGGCTGCGTCGATGCCACGTTCGGCGAGCGCGTTTTTCGCGGCTTCGACGGCAAGATCGCTGGTGGCGACGCCCTTCTCGACGATGTGCCGCTCGCGGATACCGGTCCGGGTGGTGATCCATTCGTCGGAAGTTTCGACGATCTTCTCGAAGTCCTTGTTGGTCATGACCTTCGGCGGGACGTAAGTGCCGAGGGCACTAATTTTGACTCGTACGGTTTGGCTCACTCGATCAGCATCTCCAGAGTGGAAACGTTATTGTACGCACGCAGCCCGGAAACTCCAACGGCGGGTGAATTGGCAGGCATGGTTCGCTACATGACAAAGTGGCGGATAACTTTCGTCATGCCAAATGTCTCCTAAATGTAATCGTTTTCCCGAAACGGGAATTATCATCGATGGTTATGAAGAGACTCCGCGTCGTAGTCTCATTGATCACACAAGATAACGATTTTCAGATGGAACAGGCGGCGGCCGCTGAAGAAGCTGCCCGAAAACTCGGCATCGACGTTCAAATTGTCTTCGCCGATAACGACAGCATTCAGCAGAGCCAGCAGATTCTTAAGTTTATCCAGACCGACTCAGAAGCTTGCCCGGACGGAATTTTGATGGAGCCGGTTGGCGGGCCTGGTCTGCCACAAGTTGCCCGCGCGGCCGCGGCGGCGGGAATCGGCTGGGTGGTGATGAACCGTGAGCTTGAGTACATCAAACAATTGCGCCAGGCCTATGAGGTGCCATGTTTTGCCGTAGCCTCAGACCATATGGAGATCGGGCGCATACAGGGAAGGCAGCTTGGCGCGCTCTTGCCCAATGGCGGATCGGTGCTTTACATCCAGGGACCAACGGAAACCGATGCCGGTAAGCTGCGTACCGCCGGTATGTACGAAACCAAGCCTGAGTCCATACATCTTAAGACGATGAAAGGGAACTGGACGGAAGCCAGCGCCTTCAAAGCAGTGACTTCATGGATCCGGCTTTCGACATCGCAGCAGTCACATGTTGATTTAATTGCCGCCCAGAATGACGCGATGGCGGCGGGCGCAAGAAAGGCGCTTCAGCAATTTGTGAATGAAGGGCAGGGTAGAGAGCGCTGGGTTTCACTGCCATTTATTGGTGTGGATGGAGTTTCCAAGACCGGGCAATCATGGGTGCGAAGCGGCGTACTCTGCGCAACCATCATTGCGCCGCCAATTGCCGGCACGGCACTGGAGATGCTTACTCAAGCCCTGCAAACGGGAACCAAGCCGTCCGAACTTACGCTGATACAGCCGCACTCGTATCCGGAGTTGGAAGTCCTGACGGCAACCGGGGCAAAAAAGGCGCACGCGGCAAAGTCGGCCGGGGTATAAAGAGAGAGCGCTGCTTTAGCCAGGCACCGGCGACCCACTGCACACGCAAGAGCCCGTTACCGTTGCTTCCTTCCGGACCTGGCGGGGTTGGCGGGAATGCGTCGCGCGAGACCGATGCCTGACAGGTCATTTTAGCATCGGGCATTTTGGCGTGGGCGTGTGGCGAGCTTGCTCGACTCTTCGGTACCCTTTATTTTCTTCGCGAACTCCGAAACAATAAAGACTGCGAACTCCCATGCTTGCGCACTCCGGAGAGGTCAAACTCGCGGCGGCGATTCAGCGCTATTTCGATGTGGTGCTCTATCTGCTGATCTTCACCGGGTTCGGGACGCTTGCCTCGACTGGCCGGCTTGATCTTCCGACGGTGCTCGTAGTGACCTCGGCGCTGCTTTACCGCGGATACGTCCTGGCGAAACGGCGACAAGTGCGGCTTTCTGAACGCTGGACGAACGTTCTAACAATTGCGTGCGTGGGCTTTTTTGTTGCAGATGAATTCCTGATTTCGCGCGCATTCCTCGGCGCCACGGTCCACTTGGTGCTATTCGTCATGCTGGTGCGGTTGTTCTCAGCGCAACGCGACCGCGACCACTATTTCCTCGCCGTGCTTTCTTTTCTGATGGTGCTGGCCGCCGCGGTGCTCACGGCCGACAGCACGTTTCTATTTGCGCTGGCCGGCTTCATTCTGGTGGCGGTTGCTGCGCTGGTGCTAATGGAGATGAGGCACTCGCTCGAAAAGGCAGTGGTGCTGGCGCGTGATTCTCATTTGCGGCGAGCGCATCGCCAGCTCTCATTCGCCATCGCAACCATAGCGCCGGTGCTGCTGGTGCTAATCCTCATAGGAGGCGCAGGCATCTTTTTCTTCCTGCCGCGCATTTCCGCGGGATTCATGAGCAGTGAGGCGGGTTCAAATGAAATCAACACCGGATTTTCCGACCACGTGGACCTTGGCCGCATCGGGCAGATTCAGCAGTCCAAGAGAGTAGTGATGCACGTCAAAATCGATGGAGACGCTATGGGCGCGTTTACCCTCAAACTGCGCGGCGTCACACTGACAATATTTGATGGCCACAGTTGGGCCAACGTGGGTCCGAAAAGGGCCGTGCCAAAGCAAGTTGATGGGCACTTCGACCTGAGGCTGGGAACTCGCATCTGGTCAAGGCCGCGCGGGCCGACTCTTCACTACCGAGTGATGCTTGAACCATACGCGACCGAGGTCTTCTTTCTGCTTGCCACGCCGCAATCGCTCGAAGGAAATTACCGCAGCGTGACCGAAGATTTCGACGGCGATGTGTACAACACGGACCCGGAACATCCGGTCAGCCGCTACGAAGCAGACTCCGAATTGCGGCGGCGAGTGCCGGTCGCTCAACAAGGCGAGTACAACGTCAGGATTCCGCAGATCTATTTGCTCGTGCCGCACCTTGATCCGCGGATCAAAGAGTTGGCGGAGCAGATAACATCAAATGCGCCGAATCCGTATACGCGTGCTATGGCAATCGAGAGCTATCTGCGATCGCACTATGCTTACACGCTGCAATTGCCGAAAACGACGCCCGCTGATCCAATCGCTGATTTCTTGTTTAATCGGCGGGAAGGACACTGCGAATATTTCGCGTCGGCGATGGCGATCATGCTGCGCACGCTTGGAATACCGTCGAGAATCGTGAACGGCTTTTCGGGCGGAGAATTCAACGACATCACTTCGCAATACGTAATTCGGGCGAGCGACGCGCATTCGTGGGTTGAGGCGTACATGCCTGGCGAAGGATGGATGACGTTTGATCCGACGCCAGCAGGTAATACGGAGCCGCAATCACAGTGGGACCGAGCCATGCTCTATATGGACGCTCTCTCTTCGTTCTGGCGCGAGTGGGTGGTGAACTACGACCTCGCACACCAGCTTCGCCTGACGCAGGACGCGAGCCACGGCAGCCGGGCGATGGTGAGTAAGGCGCAATTCTGGGGAAGGCGCGAGTACAACAAATTGCTTGATTGGGCACGACGGGAACAGGACCGGTTGGGTTCTTCCGTGGTGAAGTGGGGAACGCGAACCGTGGTGCTGATGGTCGTCCTGCTGATTGCGATCAGCATTCCGCGTTTGGTATTGCTGGTCCGAAAGATACGGCTGGCGCGGCGTCCGCAGAAGTCACCACAGGCCGCGGCAAGCATTTGGTATGAACGCATGCTGCGACAGTCAGAAAAACGGGGCTGGAAGAAGCTGCCTGCGCAAACGCCGGAAGAGTTTGCGGCGGTGATTTCTGATTCCGAGTTCAAGCAACGCGTCTCGGGCTTTACGGCGCACTATGAACGAGCGCGTTTCGGAAATTCTCCGGAAGATGCGTCACAGTTGCCGGAGCTATACGAGGAGATCAAGAGCGCGCGGTGAGTCCGCAGTTGAATTCTATTCGAGAAAAAAGCAGGTTCCCGTTCGACCCCTTCCCTGCGGTCCCCCTCGGCTTCGCTCGGGGCTTCGGCAAAAGCAGGGCGGGCTCTCACCGCTGAAGCGGTTCGGAGTGACATCGCATCGAATGACTAGTGTCTGCTCACGCACACTATCTCGGGTTCGAAAGAAGCTATGAAGATTGGTGTCCTTGCATTGCAGGGCGATTTTGACGCGCACCGTAGACGGCTCGAAGAGCTGGGCGCCGAAGTTCTGCTCGTGAAAAAGCCGGAGCAGCTTGATGAAGTGGACGGGCTCGTGATTCCCGGCGGAGAATCGGGTACATTTCTCAAGCTCCTGGGCGATACGGGATTTGAAAAGTTGAAAACGTTTGTTCGCGTAAAGCCGACATTCGGAACTTGCGCGGGCGCGATCCTGCTGGCGAAAGAAGTTGAGAACCCGCGGCAAATTGGACTCGGCGCCATCGATATTGGTATTCGCCGCAACGCGTATGGGCGCCAGATCGATAGCTCGATTCGCGAAGGCCTTTTCCATGGTTCGCCGATGGAAATGGTTTTTATCCGCGCACCGAAGATCGAGCGTGTCGGTAAAGATGTCGAGGTGGTTGCGACCGAGGGCGACGATCCGGTCGTGGTACGTCAGGGCAAGGCCATGGCGGCGACGTATCATCCAGAACTAACGTCTGATACGCGAGTCCACCAGCAATTTCTCGACCTGGTGCGGAACGGCAGAAAGTACTAATTCTGAGGTTCAAGTCCGCCGCCGGGCGGGTCGGGCCACGTCAATTCAGGGACAAATCGCAGAAAATTCACTACACCTGCCCTGCAGCAGTGCCGGAGTGCCGTCCCGCGGCATGAGGCTTTCGCGGCTTAATTCCTTCAAAATCAGCCTTTCGGAGAGACATGACTGGCAAATACCCACCTCGCGCTTGTCACGAATTTGTCTTGACAGTGTCAGTAAGTAGGTAGCAGAATGTCCGCTGTTTTTTGACAGCCAGCATTTGTCTGGCCTGTTTGGGGCAACATTGGGAATTCGATTTAGCCATTGGTATCGATTCGTCCAACTCCATAGGCGGTCTATAAAACAGATTTTGCGGGAGATTCAGTGAAGCTGCATTACCTGCAACAGCGAAACGCGTCCCATTCTTTCAGTTGCCAATCCGATTTTCAGGAGGCCCTTATGGGCAAGCGAATTCTTGCATGTCTTATGTTGTGCTTAGCTGTAGTAGCGATCTCGAGTATTTCGTGGTCTCAGGCCACGAACACGGGCACAGTGGTTGGCGTGGTAACCGATCAATCGAACGCGGTGGTGCCGAATGCGACAATCACCCTCACTGACCCCTCGACAGGCAGCGCGCAAACTGCAACTACGAACGACAACGGGCGCTACATCTTCGTAAACGTTAAGCCCGGCACTTACGAGATGGAAATATCCAAGAGCGGTTTCGCCACTACTAAGGTTACTCAGATATCGGTAGAGGTCCAGCAGTCGAGCACCATCAACCCGACGCTGAAGGTGGGAGGTTCCTCAGTTGTAGTGGAAGTAACCGGGGGAGCCGTTGATCTGCAAATGATGAATTCTACGATTGGCAACACCGTAACCGGCGCTGCGCTCGAGAGCTTGCCCACGCTTGGCCGCGATTCCAGTTCCTTCGTTACCATGCAACCCGGCGTTAGCCCAGACGGAGCTGTCGCAGGCACGGTTGTGGACCAGGCATCTTTCATGCTTGATGGCGGCAACAACAGTAACGACATGGACGGCAGTTCTGGCGTCTATAACCCCAACTTTGGCGACGATCCTGCCGGCGGACTTTTTTCCAACAAAAATAATCCAATCAGCGGATCAAGCGCTGGCGTCAATGGTGGTCAGCCCTCTGGCGTCATGCCAACGCCGGTAGATAGCGTCGAGGAATTCAAGGTGTCGACCACGAACCAGACGGCCGATTTCAACAACTCGTCTGGGTTAGAGGTGGCAATCGTCACCAAGCGCGGAACGAACACCTGGCACGGTTCTGCTTACGAGTACTATCTGGATAACAATTTTTCTGGTAACACATGGGAGAACAATCAATCAAATCCTGTCACTCCAGTACCGAGTTGGCATCGGAATTGGTTCGGAGCTACGATTGGCGGCCCGGTTCTTCCCAAAGAGGTTCTCGGAGGCAAGACCTATCTATTCTTCAACTATCAAGGTGCCCGCTGGCCAAACTCAGAAACAATTACGAAGCTTGTGCCCAGCGCGGATATGCGTAATGGAATCCTGCACGATGGCCCCAATACTTACGACCTGAATACATCGGATCCTCGCGGTATCGGCATGAACACGTTCGTCCAGCAGATGTGGAACAACTTCATGCCGCCACCGACGGCTGGAGCCGGTTGTGGTTCGCTGACGGGCGATAACTATTGCGATGGCGTGAATACGTTAGCCTTTAGAGCGAACATGGCCATCCCGCAAAATGACAACTTCGCGGTAGTGCGCCTTGACCATGACTTCGGCCAGAAGTGGCACTTGATGTCCAGCTATCGCTACTACCATCTCACTCGCGCCACCGACGATCAGATTGACATCGGAGGATTCTTTAAGGGCGACAAGTTGGGGACGCCCGTTTCGCTTACAAACCGTCCCCAGGTTCCGTGGTTTCTGGTGATTGGTGTGACGACCAACGTCAACTCAAAAATCACCAACGACTTCCGCTATAGCTTTCTGCGTAACTGGTGGCAATGGGGATCGCAGGGCGATCCACCGCAGTTTGGAACTCTCGGTGCGGCACTCGAACCATTTGGCGAAAAGAGGAATGACGTAGCTGCTCCGTATAACGTGAACACGCAACAGACGCGTACGCGGTTCTGGAACGGAAGGGACAATTTCTTCCGTGACGACGTTTCGATGCTCGAAGGCAGCCACCTGTGGCAGTTTGGTGGTCAGTACCAGCGAAACTGGAACTACCATCAACGGACTGACAATGGTGGTGGAATCAACTACTACCCTGTGTACCTGCTTGGGGACAGCGTGGGCTCTGGCAATGTTGATTTGTCAGGCATAAATCCAGCCTTTGGCACCAACCCCATACTTGCGAGAGAAGCGGCTGCAATCTTAGGTATAGTGACCGATACGCAGCAGGCGTACACCCGCACCGGTGCAAATTTGACTCTCAATCCACCGCTTACGCCGGCGTTCGATAAAGTCACAATTCCTTACTACAACCTCTATTTCAATGACACCTGGCACCTGAAACCATCGCTGACCATTACCTATGGCTTAGGATGGGCGCTTGAAATGCCGCCGAAAGAAGAAACTGGCAAGCAGGTCATGCTGGTGGGGGCACAGGGAGAAGAAATCGACACCAAGTCCTACCTGGCGCAACGTCAGGCGGCGGCTTTGCAAGGGCAAGTATTCAATCCGCAAATCGGTTTTGCCCTGATACCCAACGTCGCCGGACACCCTTCATACGAGTACGACCCGTTTTATCATGCTTTCAGTCCACGTTTAGCGGTGGCTTGGAATCCAGCTTTCGCAAAGAATACAGTTCTGCGTGGCGGCTATGGCCGAATCTATGGACGCCTGAACGGCGTAAACCTGGTTCTGGGACCACTACTCAGCCCGGGATTGATTCAGCCAGTGAATTGTACAGTCGTTCTTTCCAACAACACGTGTGGCGCTTCCGGGACGGCGCTCGATGCTAACAACGCTTTCCGCATCGGCACCGATGGCACGACGGCCCCGCTTCCAGCCGCAACCCAGACCTTGCCACAACCGTTTTTCCCGGGAGTTGGCGCAAACGCGGAAGCTGCTACGGCTTCGCCCACTGACCCAAAGTTCCGGCCGAATTCGGTTGACTCGATTGATTACACGATCCAGCACCAGTTCTCGAGCAAGGTCTCGCTCGAAGTGGGTGGCATTCACCGCTGGATCCACAACGAGCTTTTGGCCGTGAACCTCAACTCTGTCCCTTACATGATGACACTGGGCGGACAGCAATTTAAGACCGCCTATGCCAACATCGAGAAGGCGATGGGTTGCACGACGTCTGTCGCTGCTTGCAACAGCGCTACTCCGGCAAGCACACTCGCCAATCTCACCCCGCAACCATTCTTTGAAACGGCGCTGGCAGGCACCGGGTTCAACTGCAGTCCCAGTTGCACGGCAGGGTTGGTAAACAGCGAATTCGGCAACTTGCAATCGCAGGCCGTGTGGTCGCTTTGGACGGACCTCGACCAAGGAGGAGCCGCACCCGGTTTCAATTTCCCCGTCAGTACGATGACCGGTACGGGGCAAATCTCAAGCAATATCGCTATGGCCACGAGCTATGGCCACGGCAATTACAATGCCGCTTTTGCGACGGTAAAACTAGATGATTGGAAGGGCGTCACACTGCAGAACAACTTCACCTGGAGCAAGTCACTGGGCCTTGGAGGCGTTGTGCAGGCCACTAGCGGACAGGCGGCCGTCGATCCGTTCAACTTTGATACACAGTATGGTCCGGAACCCTCGGACCGCAGATTCGTGAACACTACGTTTCTGGTTTACCAATTGCCTTTCTACCACGGCCAGCAAGGCTTGTTGGGGAGGCTCCTTGGCGGCTGGAGCACATCGTTTGTATTCGCAGCGGGCAGCGGTGCGCCGTTGTTCTGCAACACCAATACAGGCGCCGCCGGTACTGGTTACAGCGGCGGACAGGATTTTGGGTCTGCCGATGGCAACAATCTCAACACCGACGCAAACTGCATCTTGACGGGGAGTGTCCCGTCAGCGTCGGTCCACAATGTGAATGGAACATTCAGCATCTTCGGAGACCCATCCGCGGCGTACAACAGCATCCGTCCATTGATTCTTGGCTACGATAGCAACAGCCAGGGATACGGCCAGTTCCGTGGGTTGCCGTACTGGAACTTGAATATGGGAATCAAGAAGAACTTCCGGGTTACAGAACGATTCAGTGCTGAGGCGTCGCTCAGCGTTAACAACGTTCTGAATCACAACCAACTGCTCGATCCAACCCTGTCGATTACCAGCTCGGCAGCGAGTTTCGGACAGATCCCGGGCGAGGGCACTCTGCCGCGAGCGATGGAGATGGGTATCCGCGTTAAGTTCTAGTCGACTTGTTCTTGAATTTTCAAGGCGCTCTTTCGAGCGCCTTTTTTATTGCACCGAATTTTTAGAAAACACTTGACAAGCAATATCGTGTAACTGTAAGGTTACATATTATGCGTCACCGATCGGTTACGTATTCAGGACATGGCGGGCGGGGCGGGAGCCGGGCGCTCACCGGCGATTACGGCGGCGGGCGAGACCTGGCTTTCAACGCCTTGGCTGACCCCACGCGGCGGGCGGTGCTTGATCTGCTAAGGGCTGGGACCAGGCCTGCGGGCGAGATTGCGCGGGCGTTTCCCGTTTCCCGTCCGGCCATTTCTAAACACCTGAGAATCCTGCGGCGAGCACATCTCGTGCAGGAGCGCAAAGAGGGGCGCCACCGCTTCTACCAACTCAATCCGGAGCCACTGAAGGCAGTCGATTCATGGCTCGAGCACTACAGGCAGTTCTGGACAGCAAGCCTGCAGAACCTCAAGGAATTTGTTGAAGCCGAATACGAAAAGGAGCAGGCGGCAAAACCAAGCATCGGCAAACGCGAACAGGAGCCGAAATGACCAGGGCCGGGATTCAGGACGCGCTAGTAAGCGAAATCCACATAGCCGCGCAGCCCGAGCGTGTTTTCCAGGCCCTTGTCGATCCGGCGCAGGTGCCGAAGTGGTGGGGGCAGAAAGGAATTTACGTCTGCACTGAGTTCCAAGCCGACCTGAGGGTCGGCGGCGAGTGGAAAAGCTCTGGCGTTGGCGCGGACGGCAAACCGTTCACGGCACAAGGAAAGTATCTGGAAATAAATCCGCCTCGGCTGCTCGGGTACACGTGGGTTGCGAGTTGGACCGGCGCCGTGCAGACGAGGGTCCGATGGGAACTTTCGCCGACAGCAACGGGGACTCAAGTCACGATTCGTCACAGCGGATTTGCCGCGCATCCGGAGTTGGCGCAGGCATATCGCGGCTGGCCAAGAATGCTGGGCTGGTTGCAGGTGTTCCTCGAAAAGGGCGAGACAGTCGCGATGCGATAGGAATTTTGCGGACACTTGCCAGGAACTCGACGTTGTTCGAGGCAGGGTTGATCGAGTTTGTTGCAGAGTTTCAACTTTAAGGAGGAAGTATGAAAGCATCACGAGCAGTCGCATTCAGCGTTCTCTTGTTCAGTGGCATCAGCCTATGGGCGCAATCAGCGGGACAGAAGTCGTTTGACACAATGAAGTCGCTGGCCGGTGAGTGGGCGGGAAAAGACCAGACGGGAGCTGCCGTCGATGTCACTTACCACATGACGGGTGGCGGATCGGCGTTGATGAGCGAAATTCGCAGTTCGAAGCCGGGGCACAACGAAGATATGGTTTCCATGATCCACATGGACGGCAATCGTCTTTTGCTCACTCATTATTGTTCGGCGGGCAATCAACCGCGGATGCAGGCGACGATCTCGCCTGACGGGAAAAGCGTGACGTTTGATTTTGTGGATGCGACGAACCTGGCTGGTACGCCGGGGCACATGCAGCGCGTGATTTTCACGTTCACGGATGCGAACCATCACACGGAGGAGTGGCACTTTGCCGCGCCAGGGAAAGAGATGGTGGAAAAGTTTGAGCTGCAGAAGAAGAGCTAATTTGTTGCCGAGATAAATTTTGCCAGTCGGCGAGGAATCTGCTGGTTCCCAACGAAAAGCAGGTTCCTCACCGCTAAAGCGGTTCGGAATGACAGCTTCTTGGGGGCGGTTCGGAATGAGAGCTTTTGGGGCGGTTCGGAATGAGAGCTTTTGGGGCGGTTCGGAGTGACAGCTTTTTTCACGGTGTAGATTGACGGCTTTTTTCAAGGGTTCGGAAACAGGGATACGGGGTGCGAGTGATCCAGTACGACGCAACGTTTGAAGAAATTATTTCGATTCTTACGGAGGAAGAGATGCCTAATCCATTCTGTCATGTTGAGCTCAATACGAATGATGTTCCGAAAGCAAAAGAGTTTTATAGCAAGCTGTTCGACTGGAAGCTGCAGGACATGGAATCGCCGGGCGGCGGCTACACCATGATTGGAGTCGGCGAAGGAACCGGCGGCGGAATGATGAAGAACCCGGTACCGGGTGCTCCCTCGTTCTGGTTGGCATATGTGCTGGTTGACGACATCCAGGCTTCGACCAAGAAGGCGAAATCATTGGGCGCAAATGTAATGCGGGACGTTACGGAAATTCCGGGCTTCGGGTGGTTCAGCGTGATTGCGGATCCAACCGGCGCGCATTTCGCGCTGTGGAAGCCGAAGAAATAGAGACAGAAGGTTTCGGTGGACCTCTGCGTTCTCTGTGATTCAAAGTGTTGGAAAACCTTTATCACAGAGGACACGGAGAACACAGAGGGGAAAGAGGAGAATCTTTACTATGGCGACGCTTAGCATGAATCCCACTTGTCATATCAGTTCGGATAACGATGCGGTCACGTTAGAAATTTTCATCGAGGCTCCGCGCGAACGTATCTTCGACGCGCTGACCGATCCCAGGCAAGCCCCGCGCTGGTGGGGACGAAAAGACGAGTATTATCTCAGCGAGTTCGACATGGATGTGCGGGTCGGTGGAAAGTGGTCCACTTCGGGCAAGTCGGTGAGGTCGGGAGATCTTGAGATCCATGGGGAGTTCCTGGAAGTCGATCCGCCGCGCCGGCTTATGTACAGTTGGATTTCAAGCTGGCTGCCCAAGTTCACGAAGGTACTCTGGGAACTGGAGACGCAGGCGAAGGGCACTGTGGTGAAGCTCACGCATACTGGTTTCGCAGGCAATGCGGATGCGACCAAGGCACACAGCCACGGCTGGTCGTTGGTCTTCATATGGCTGCGGGCGTACGTGGAAAAAGGCGAAACCGGCGACACAGGAAACTGAAATGGCGACAGCGCAACTCACTCCTGATAACGACGCGATCCTGGCGGAGATATTCATTGCCGCTCCGCCAGCGCGCGTCTTCGATGCGATAGCCGACCCGAATCAACGGGCGAAGTGGTGGGGAGTGAAAGAACCGTCCGGGCAGGGGCTGCACGCGGTAGTGCCGTTTCGTGTGGTTGAGTCGAAGTCGGATTTGCGTGTTGGCGGCAAATGGTCGAATGAAGGTGTCCGTGGAAATGGACAACGGTTCCATCTTGAAGGGGAGTATCTGGAGATTGATCCACCACGGCTGCTGGTGCACACGCGCATTGCTGATTTCGTGGGTGATTTCACGACGGTGGTGCGTTGGGAGCTCGAGCCGCGCGAAGTCCACGAAATGCACGGGAGCGGCACACATAAAGTTGGAACCGGAACACTGGTGAAACTCAGGCACTCCGGCTTTGCGGGTCATCTTGAACAGGCAAAGAGTCATTATGCCGGCTGGTGCGCATCGCTCGGCTGGCTCAAAATCTTCGTCGAGAAGGGCGAAACGTTTGAGGAGAGAAAGTAGATGGCCACAGCACAGGTCATGCCAGACAATGACGTAGTTGTAGCTGAAATTTTTGTGGCGGCACCGCCGGCCCGCGTCTTTGAAGCTATTACTGACCCCAAGCAGACGGCCCAGTGGTGGGGACAAAAAGGCATGTATCGCCTCACTAACACGCACGCCGATGTCCGCCTCGGCGGCAAATGGTTCAGCGAAGGTGTAGGGCAGGACGGCAAGCAGTTCCGTGTAGAAGGCGAATACATTGAGATTGATCCTCCCCGCAAACTTGTTCATACCTGGATTCCGAGTTACACGAGCGGGCTGAAGACGGTAGTCCGCTGGGAACTTGAGCCCCGCGACGTTCACGGCTTACAGCATCAAGGGCCGGCGCGCGTCGGTATGGGAACGCTGGTGAAAATTCACCACTCGGGATTTGCCGGCAATGTGCAAGCCGCTCAAGGTCACGGTGAAGGCTGGAAACGCGTGCTCGGCTGGATGCAGGCGTTCGTGGAGAGGGGCGAAACCGTGGACATACGCCCTGCGTAGTTGTAGAGCACAGAAGATCCCACCCTTCGAAAAATCGCGAAGGGTGGGGCAGCCAATCGTTTTAGCCGTGCCGGGTTAGGGTTTGACCGCGGGCTTTTCTTCCTTCTTCATCGGCGCCGCGGATGACGCGGGCTTGGGCTTCCAGAATTCGGGATCTGCTTTTACCCATTCGTCGCGCGGATAGCTCATACTGGGGCTGAACTGGAACAGGTTCGACTGAGTGGACTCAACTGCCGCTTGCTCGAGTTCGGCCAATTTCTTCATTCCATCTTCACCAAGGGCTTCGGCAAACTGCTTGTCCCTGGCAAAACCTTCGTCGATCTCCTTGGCAGACTTCATTGGAACAAACACGAGATAGGTTGCGCCCTCGGGTCCATACATGCCGTTAAACACCGCCCAATGCGTATCGGGGATTTTCTCGTATGCGGATTTGACGAGCTTCACCAGCTCCTCCCAATCATGCCGGTGACCAGGTTTCAGGCGATAAACAGAAATCTCAAAGAAGCGCATGTGCGCGATATCCACCGGGCCATTCAGGCTTTCGGCCTCATCGTAGGTGAATACGCCCTGGTCCGTCTCGCTTAGCAAATCACCGTCCGCGGCAATTGCGTGGTCAAGCGCGGCAGACAGAGCCTTGTTCTTACCCATTGCGGCGTTGTCTTTTTCCCACGCCTCGAAGGAGTCGTATCCCACAAGAAACAGAACGCGCGGCTTCCCGGTCAATGCGCTCACCGCGAAATAATGCGTTGGCCATTTGGCGCGGGCGAAGGCCTGAACGAATGCGCTTTCACTTTTTTCGTGAACACTGCCGCCTTTTCCCGGCTTCAGGAATTCGCGTTGAATCAGCAGCACCTTTGGCGGTGGTGTGGTTTCTGAATTTTCCTGCGCTGCTGCGAGACCTAAGCCGGCACACAAGACTGTTGCCCCTGAAACAAAACATCGGGTGATTCTATTCATGAAGATGGCCTCCTTTGGCCAGGGTGTTCGACCAACAACGAGCAGCGGCTTACCATCCGCTGCCAAGCGGACGCGAACATACTTGAGATTTACTGGGAATGCTCTGACCCCGATCCAGAGCAGGGCGGAGACTAATGCAAGGGATCGGCGAAGTCAAGGGAGTTGGTGGAGGATTGCGGTGGTGGGCAGGCGTTGGGAAGGGCCAGGGATCGGTGCCACTTGACGCGGAAAGGCCAGAAGGCAGAAGAAGCCGAATCGAGGAGCGGAAACAATGAGGCCGCGCGTTTCCTGTTGCCAGTCAGCCGCGCAGCCAAGACCCGCTTCACCTCCCAGTTTCTTTCGTGAAGCGCAATTTCCTAACGTATTTGTTGAAGCGGGGAAGCGCTCCGAATCACACGTGATTCAAAGTTCAGGTGCTTCGATGCGGCAGCAGCTTTGGTTGTGGCCTGTGGATGGGAATTTAACAATCCCAAAATGGAACGCACCTTCGCAACAACGGCGGCCGTTCGGGCCTCGCTATGGGGTCTTCGCGGGTTTCTCGCCGATCCTGGTGCGCGGAGATGCTTTTGGTTTCCAGAAGTCCGGATCTGCTTTGACCCATGCATCTGGCGGATAGCTCATGGAGGGAGCGAACTGGAACAAATTTGTTTGGCTGTAGTCGATTGCGGCGGCTTGTAGCTCGGAAAGGCGTTTCAACCCGTCTTCGCCCAGGGCGTCGGCGAATTGCTTGTCGTGCTCGAAACCCTGATCGATCTGCTTTGCCGATTTCAGCGGCTGGAAAACCAGGTAGGTTCCGTCTTGCTGGCCATAGAGAGTTTGAAAAGTCGCCCACTGTACGTCAGTGATTTTTTCGTATCCCGATTTGATCAGCTTCACTAATTCTTCCCAGTCATGGGAGTGTCCGGGCCGGACGCGGAAGACCAGAATCTCGAAATAGCGCATGTGGGCGATATCGACATTCGGCCGCATGCTCTGTTCTTCGTTATAGACGGCGACGGTGGCGTCCATCTCGCTGAGCAAATCACCATCCGCGAAAGTTGCATGGTCAAGCGCCGCGGCTAGAGTGGGATTCTTCTGGAGGGACTGATTGTCTTTCTCCCAGGCTTCGAACGAGTCGTAAGGGATGAAAAATAGTGCTCGAGGTCTTCCGGAGAGGGAAGTCGCTGCGAAGTAGTGGGTCGGATACTTGGCGCGCTCAAAGGCCTGCACAAACGCGCTTTCGGACTTTTCGTGTACCAACCCGGCTTTTCCTGGCTTCAGGAATTCGCGGTCGATGAGGAGGACTTTTGGCGGTGGTTCTGTTCCGTCAGAGTTGCTCTGCGCTGCGCTCAACGCTGAGATCGCACAAAGAATGATCGCGGCGCATACAAGCTGGCCCGCCAGTCTGTTCTTCATCATGTTCTCCTTTTAGTAGTAGCCGGAACTTCGAAGCGAACGAATACGACTCGGCGGAATTGAATGTAAATACCAGCGAACGAAGCTGCTTATTGTTGAGCGTCGGCCGTAATTGGTCCAACCGAGTCCCTGACCGAGCTGCTTGGACGCCGTAATGCCAATTCGACTGGAACCGGCGGGCGTTGCTCAAGCGTGCCGAGAATGGGCGCATCATCGAAGCCGTTCGATAATGGAACGAATTGATTGTTGGCACACATGATCTCGATCATGTGACGCTGGCGAGAGCTCAGCACCTTTACCGGAAGGGTTTGAAAATGACGGAAAATCCAGAACAAGTAGAGCCGTTGCGCGAAGGACGGTTGGAGATATCGCGGCCCGAGCGGAGTCTGAACTCGGAGCACGCCTGAAAACAATTTTTCAAGCCACATGCTTTGGTCCCAAGAGATTTTTAATTTAGACGAAGAAGGCGTTGCAATTTTGAGTCCACGAATTATGCACCAAACCCGATGCAATTTGAAGGGTGAAATGCGCTTTCGAGGACTTTTTTTCTTTCTTATAGCACGATAGTGGGGGATTCGTGCAGCTAAATGGGAATTCTCATGAAAATAGTTTCGCGACCGGCATGATCGGCAAATCTGAAAAGCTTCAACGAACGGGCGTAGCTCGGGCACTTTCGAAGCTCGGCTACTGCTCACGATCGAAAGCGTTCGAGTTGGTGCGCGCGGGAAAGGTGCGACTCAACGGGAAGCTGGTTCGCGATCCGGAGACGCCGGTTTTGATGGAAAAAGACCAGATTGAGGTCGGTGGCAGACAGATCAAGGCGGCGGAACGAGCCTATCTGATGATGAATAAGCCGAGAGGGGTGGTTACGACAGCGGACGATGAAAAAGGCAGGAGGACCGTGTACTCGCTGCTGCCGGAGGGAACCCCCTGGGTGGCGCCGGTGGGGCGGCTCGACATGGCAAGCGAAGGGTTGCTGGTGCTAACAAACGATTCGGAGTGGGGCGCGGGGATTGCGGCTCCGGAGTCGCGTGTGGAGAAGACTTATCACGTGCAGATAGGGGCCGTGGCCGGACCGGAATTATTGGAACGGATTGAGGCTGGGGTGACGGACAAGGATGGAGAATTTCTTTCGGTGAAGCGGGTCGGAGTCTTGCGCTCAGGAAGCAAGACTTCCTGGCTGGAGATTGTGCTGGATGAGGGCAAGAACCGGCATATTCGACGCATGATGGCGGAGTTGGGGATTGAAGTGTTGCGGCTAGTCAGAGTGGGAATCGGGGGACTCGAATTGGGAAATTTGCCGAAAGGGAAGACGAGGGAGTTGAGCAGGGAAGAGGTGGAGACATTGACCCTTGGAATCTTTTCACCGCAAAGAACGCAAAGATCGCCGAGAAAACCAGGTGGAAACGTATCGCGGTAATTGATTCAAATCAGGACGGGGGAGGACGCCTGTCTTTCCCCACAATAGAAGAGCGTCAATACTAGTCCCGCGTCATGGGGTATTTCTTTTCGCGCCATTCGCGGACGCCACCATCCATCGAGATCACGTTGGTGTAGCCCATTTTCTGGAGGTTGTCTGCGGCGAGGGCGGAACGGAATCCGCCGCCGCAATAGAGCACCATGGGAGCGTTCAGATCTGGGACGCGCTTTTCGACATCGCGTTCGATCACTCCTTTGCCGAGGTGAATAGCGCCAGGAAGATGGTCTTTGGCGAACTCGCTTTCTTCGCGAACATCGACCAGCAGGAATTTCTCGCCGCCATCGAGCTTTTGCTTGATCTGATCGACCGACGCTTCTTTCACGCGGGACTTGGCGTCGTTGACGATTTGCAGGAAACGGGGTGTGTGCTGCATGGGAGCTCTCCAAAAGTGTCTAGTGGTTCGTGACTCGTGGCTCTTGGTTTGTGGACCGTGCCGAGGGCAACATCTATTTATGTGAGTAAGAACTAGCTGCTAGCCACTAGCCACGAACCACGGATCACGAGTCATAATTCACTAGCTAACCAATTCCGGTACCTGCTCCCGAAGCGTGCAGTCTTCCGGGTCCTTGTCCTCACGTAAACCGAGAAACACTGGCGCACGGAGCTTCAGGCCGCCTTCGTCGGTTTCGTGCGTCCACTCGGTGAATTTTACTTCGCAGACTCGAAGCGGTTTTACCCAGTGGACGTTTTTCGCATCGACCACCCCAGTAAAGGGTTTTGTCTTCGTTTCAAGTCCCTTGACCACCGCGAAAATCTGCTTGAGAGTCGCTTGATTGAAACCCGTGCCGGCGTGGCCGACATGGATCAGTTCTTTCTTGTCATTGTAAAGACCGAGAACGAGTGAGCCGAAATACTGCCGCGCTCCTTCGGGATCCGTGTAGCCGCCGATGACGCAATCGACCGTCTGTGTGATTTTGATTTTCAGCCATTCGCGGCTGCGGCGCTCTTCATAACAACTGTTCGCCTTTTTTGCGACTATTCCTTCGAGTCCTTTTTCTTTAGCCACCTGAAACAGGGCAGTTCCTTGCTGGGCATAGTGGTCGGAAAAGCGGACGATGCCTTCGGGGGGAAGAATTTGCTGGAGGGCTCGCTTGCGATCTACAAGGGCTACGCGGCGGAGATCGTAGCCGTCGAGGAAGATCAGGTCGAACACATAATAAAGGATGGGGAGGTCACTGCGAGGTGCGGACTGTCGTCCGTGGGCGCGAATGCCGGTGCGCTGCTGCATCAGGCTGAACGATGGGCGGCCCTGCTCATCGAGCACGACGACTTCGCCGTCGAGGACTGCGGATTTTGCTTTGACCCACTTTGAGAGCTCGCGCAACTCTGGATATCGCGGAGCGAGGTCATTCTGGTTGCGGGAGAGGAGGCGGACGCTGCCGTTTTCGAGATACGAAATAACGCGGTAACCATCCCATTTGATTTCGAACACCCAGTTAGGATCGTCGAATGGATCTTCGGCGATCGACGCGAGCATCGGCTGGACTGCCGTGGGCATGGGGCGCCTGGTGACGCCCTTTAGATCTGCTAGGTCTTTTACCGCCGAGCTCGCCGAGAGCGCCGAGGAATTCTTTTTATTTTTTTCGCGACCGGCGGACTGGGCCTGAGCTTTCTCGCGGGGAGCGGCCGATTTCGGTGGAACGGGCGGTTGTGCTCCGCTTTTTAGTTTTTTTTTATCGAGCTTGGCCAAAGTGTCGGCCAGCCACGCGGCTTTTACTCCTCCGCGAGAAGCTTTCTTGTGGCTCTGCCATTCGGCGGCGTTTTCGGCCCCGGCGATCTGGGCCATGGTTTTGCCACTGAGGATGGAAGTGTCGTAGGAATCGATGTCGAAGCGCTCGTCGACGAATTCGTCGTGCTTCTTGATCAGCAGCCATTCGGTGCCTTTGCTTCCCGGCCGGCGTACCTTCATGTGAATCAGAGCGTAGTCGCCGTTGAGGCGTTTGCCGTGCAGGCGAAATTTGAAATCGCCTTTCTTGAGCATCGCGGCTGCCTCGGCTTCTGTGCCGGGCAGGTATTTGCCATCCTTCGTCTCGGGAGAGAGCGGCTCCCAAGTGCCGACATCCCAAACCATGACCGTGCCGGCGCCGTAGTTGCCTTCAGGAATGATGCCTTCAAAATCGAAATAAGAAACCGGATGGTCTTCGACCTGCATGGCAAGACGCTTGTCACCCGGATTGAGCGACGGCCCTTTGGGAACAGCCCAAGACTTCAGTACGCCTTCCATCTCTAAACGAAAGTCGTAGTGAAGGCGGGTAGCCCGGTGGCGCTGGACAACGAATCGATGGCCTTTGCCTTTGGCAAGCTTGGGTGGCGGTTCAGGAGTTTCAGAGAAGCGGCGTTTGCGTTTGTATTCCTCAAGAGCCACGAAGACATTGTAAATCGGCGAATCGGGTGATCGGACCATCTGGCGATCTGGACATCGGGGATTGAAGCATGTTTGTTCGATACGAAACTCTTGCGGCCATAGCGGGTTCAATACAACTGGGGAGGCGTTCACACGCTGCACGCGCGGGGTACATCCAAAAGTAACTTGCGGGTGAATAGGAGTGGGCGGACACTAGGCGGATGGGGCTTCAGGAAGTCGTAGTTGATTTTGTGATTTGCACGACGGCTGGGAGCGGAGTAGCGCTGGCCGTGATTCTGCTCTCCTGCTTTGGAATGCCGCGACGCAGTACTCAGGGACTGGTCCGAACCGGTACGAAAAAGCTCGGCTAAGCTGGTCGGCTTTATCGAGTTGCACTCCACTGTCGCGCTTTCGGCGACATCTCACAGGAATGTACCTGCGACATTGACTCACATCGTGAGCGCGTGAGATATTGGCGAGTCCTACAGCCAAAGTGTTATAGCGAAGGCAAGACCATCCCACCAGGAGCGGAGCCCTAAACCTCACATGTTTGGCTTCATGCGCAGGGACCCTACCTTTTTCACGATGTTCTCTGAGATTGCGGGAAACCTGATCGCCAGTGCGCAGGCGCTGGTGAATTTATTTGCCGACTATCAGGGTGCGGCTGCCACGACGGCGGAAATCAAGAGGCTTGAGCACATCGGCGACGATCTGACCCACTCCGTTCTCACGAAGTTGAACCAGACTTTTATCACCCCATTCGATCGTGAGGACATTCACAAGCTTGCCTCATCATTGGATGACGTGTTGGACTTCATGAACGCTGCGGCGGAGAGGACCTCGATGTATAAAATCACGGATCCTCCTCCGGCAGCCGCCAAACTCTCAAAGCTGGTGCTTTCGCAATGCGAAGAACTGGGGCAGGCGGTCGCGCACCTGCAGAAAAATGGCGATGTGCTGGCTCGGTGTGTTGAAATTAAACGGCTGGAAAATGAGGCCGATGTCACGTCGCGCGAAGCCATCGGCACTCTGTTCAATCTTGAAAAAGACCCAATCAACCTGATCAAGATCAAGGAACTGTTGGAAGTCCTGGAAACTGCCACGGATAAAGCAGAAGATGCGGCAAACGTTCTAGAAACCGTAGTGCTGAAGAGCACCTAAACCAACGGAAAACTCACATTGTCGAGCGATATTCTGCTGCTGGTTGTCACAGTCGTAATCGCGCTGTCATTCGACTTCCTCAACGGATTTCACGATGCGGCGAACAGCATCGCGACCGTAGTTTCCACGCGCGTCCTCTCCCCAAAAATTGCCGTGCTGTGGGCGGCAGCATTTAATTTTGTTGCGGCGTTCCTGCTTGGGACGGCAGTAGCGAAGACCATTGGCAGCGGGATAATCCGCGTTTCGGATGTGACCCAATACGTGGTGATTGCTGGACTGCTCGGCGCGATTGTCTGGGACATTCTGACCTGGTGGTGGGGACTGCCGACGTCATCGTCGCATGCGCTGATGGGCGGATACGCGGGCGCGGCGATTATGCGTGCCGGGTTTGGCGTGATTATTCCCAGTGGGTGGTCGAAGACCATTTTGTTTATTTTTGTGGCGCCGATCATTGGGCTGGTGCTTGGGCTGTGTTTTATGACGTTAGTGATGTGGTTGTTCCGCGATAAGGCGCCGCAGCGGGTCGATGCCTGGTTCCGCAAACTTCAACTGCTTTCCGCGGCTGCGTACAGCATTGGCCACGGCAGCAATGACGCGCAGAAGACGATGGGCATTGTCGCCACCGCACTGTATGGGGCCAACCTCCTGACCCCAGCCGAACTGGCAGGGAACTGGGGTCGATTTCATTGGCCGATCATCATTGCCGCACAGACTTCGATTGCCATTGGAACGTATTTTGGTGGGTGGAGGATCGTGCGCACGATGGGTTCGCGCATCACGAAGCTGAAGCCCATTGGCGGTTTTTGCGCTGAGACGGCAGGAGCCATCACACTGTTTTCCGCCTCCCTGGCTGGCATTCCGGTCAGCACGACTCACACCATTACTGGAGCAATCGTCGGCGTAGGTTCTACACAGCGCCTATCAGCCGTGCGATGGGGCGTGGCGCGGCGGATTGTGTGGGCATGGGTGCTTACGATCCCAGCTTCGGCGCTGGTCGGAGCCGTGGCGTTCTTTCTGATTCGTCTCGTAATTCACAACGCATAGTAGTTGTTCTAATGGTCCCGGGCGGGAGCCTCCAGGCACGTTGACCAAGGCGACAAATGGCGCTAACGTAAGCGACAGAATGGTCAATGAATTCAGGGCAGTCATTAAGGAACTTGGAGGCAAGAAAACGCTGGGACGAACTCTCTCCAGTGATCGCGAATTGCGCGAGGCAATCCGCGAAGGATTTCGGCCGCAGGTCGTTCAAGAGTTGATGCGGACCTCCGGCCTTACCTTGAAGGAATTGGCGGGGGCGCTCGATCTTTCTCCGCGTAGTCTGCAACGTCGGCGCAGAACTGGGCGACTGGCGCGGTATGAATCTGATCGGCTGTATCGATTGGCTCGCATCGTTGCGATCGCGACTGAGTATCTGGGAGACCGGGAGCGAGCCACACGCTGGCTGAAGCAGCCGAATCGCGTGCTTGGCGGAATCGCGCCCGTGAAAGCAATTGATACTGAGTTGGGTGCGCGGCAAGTCGAGAATGTGCTTGGACGGATTGCTTATGGCGGGATTAGTTGATCCGGCTCTATCGGGTCCTGCGCAAAAGGTATGCTCGAGCTCCGTTTGATGGCGAAGGAGCCTACCTTTACGGTGGCCGGTGGTCCAGTCCAGGCGTGCGGTTGAGCTACGCTTCCGAGCACCAGTCGTTGGCGATGCTCGAGTATTTCATTCACATTGACAAGGATGATCCTCCTGACGATCTCGTCCTTGCTGTCGCGGAAGTGCCGAGCGAGATTGCTCCTAAGAGAATGGAAGCCACTCAGTTGTCTGCGACATGGCGGGAACCTGCCGCACCTCCTGAACTGGCTCGGTTCGGCGATGAGTTCGCCGAATCAGGGCAAGACTGCCTGCTCTTTGTCCCATCGGTTCTCGCTCCGAAGGAGAACAACTGCCTGATCAATCCTGCGCACCAGGACTACACGAAGCTTGTAGTCGGGGAACTCGAGCCGCTGTTTTACGACCGGCGCAGGTTCGCAAAACGGCGTCACTAAGCTGAGCGCGTCCACGTGGAGCACTCTTACGGAATTACTACGTTGGCCACGATATTCGAAAAGCTGCTTTCTGTACTACTCGTGTCCACCGCGGTTGTGGTGTAGCAGTAGATGACCCCGCTGGCAACCGCAGTGTCGGTGTAAGCGGTGTTGGCCAGGAGTGAGGCATTGACCTTGGCGAAACTGCCGCAGGCGGAACTGGTAAATGTCGCGCGGTAGACGTTATAGCCGCTGACATCGGTTGATGTGCTCGCGGTCCACGACAAAACAACCTGATGCGACTGCGGGGTCCCTGTTCCGGTCAGTGCCTCAGTCGTGGTGGTTGACTGGGCGTTGCTGGTTACGGTGAGCGTTGCGTTCACTGAGCCAGCCGTTTGGGGGCTGAACGTGATTGTGAATGGCACACTGCTGCCTGCAGGGATAGTCACCGGCAGTGACAGACCGCTGACAGTGAAGACCGAATTGTTCGTTGTGGCCGCGGAGACAGTTACACTTGCACCACTCGCCGCCAGACTTCCGGAGGCAGTGCCACTATCACCCACGGCAACGCTACCCAGTGCCAAGGTAGCGGGGCTTATGGTCAGGGTGCCGACCTGCTGCGAGGCGCCGGTGCCGGAAAGCGGAATCGTGAGCGTTGGGTTTGGAGCATTCGAAGTGACGGTCACGTTGCCGCTGGCTGAACCGTTTGCCTGGGGGGTAAAAGTCACGCTGAAAGTTGCGCTCTTACCTGCTGCGAGGGTGATCGGAGTGTTGATCCCACTCAGGGTGAATCCGTTTCCGCTGGCTGCGGCTTGAGAAATTGTGACGCTCGTACCGCCGGTGTTGGTCACAGTTTGGGAAAGGGTCTTCTGCGAACCTACAGTCACGCTGCCGAATGACTGACTGGATGGATTGGCAGTCAATTGTCCGGCTGCGACGCCAGTACCTGAAAGAGGAATCGTTAGTGTCGGATTCGATGCGTTGGAAGTTAGTGTCACATTTCCGCTCGCCGATCCTGTTGCTTGAGGCGTGAAAGTGACGGTCAAGGTCGTGCTCTGACCTGCCCCCAACGTCAGGGGCATTGCAATACCGCTCAGAGTGAAACCGGTTCCAGTTGCCGCGGCTTGAGAAATAGTGACGCTCGTGCCACCGCTGTTCGTTACAGTGGCGGAAGCACTCTTCTGCATGCCTAGCGTGACGCTGCCAAAGGCTTCACTTGCGGGATTGCTCGTCAGTTGCCCTGCCGCAATTCCATTGCCGGAGAGCGGAATTGTGAGAGTCGGATTTGAACCATCCGAAGTGAGAGTCACGTTCCCGGTCGCGGAGCCGGCGGCCTTCGGTGCGAAAGTCACGCTGAATGTGGTGCTCTGACCGGCATCGATGGTCAGTGGCGTCGAGATGCCAGTAATGCTGAACCCCGTTCCGCTCGACTTCGCTTGCGAGATGGTCACACTCGCGCCACCCGTGTTCGTAATTGTTTCAGAGGCGGTTTGCTGCGAGCCAACAACAACATTGCCAAACGCCTGACTTGAGGGATTAGGCGCCAAATCTCCAGATGTGATCCCGGTACCCGAAAGCGAGACACTCACGCTTGGAGTGGAAGCATTGCTGGCGATGGTTGCGGTTCCGTTAAACTGTCCTGCCGCGTTGGGTGTAAATGAGACTGTGATGGTTGCGCTTTGGCCGACCGCAACTGTTGCGGGAAGAGTTGGCGCCGTCACGGCAAAGTTGTCGCTCGATAATGTAATTCCACTCACGGTGACTGACTGAGATCCGTTGTTCTGGGCGGTGATGCTGAGCGTGGCTTGGACCTCGCTCGTGGCGTTCACGCTGTCGGCGTCGCTGTTGAGCGTGAGGCCTCCCTGCGTCGCGGTGCCC
>DAIPJJ010000137.1:0-11858 GCA_036770325.1 Terriglobales bacterium | reverse complement strand
CATGGGTTGTTGCCATAATTAACTAACTGGTTAGTTATATAATAGCAGGATCGCTGGCAAGTCGGCAATGACGCGCGTCTAGGAACTCTCTTGGATGTGAGAGATGTTACTCAAGGGTACCTCTGCCTGGCTCGGAATCGTCAGCCGGTACCAAACGACGATGGCAGCAAGCGAGAACAGGAAAATGATGGTGGACACGGCATTGATCTCAGGAGTGATGCCACGGCGCAAGCGCCCCCAGATTTCGAGCGGCAGAGTGTTTTCGCGGCCAATCAGGAAGAAGCTCACCGCGATTTCGTCCATTGAGAGCGTAAAAATGAGCAGCGCAGCGCCAATGATCGAGAGCTTCAGATTCGGAAGTGTTATACGCCAGAAGGTTTGCCAGTGGTTGGCGCCAAGATCGAGAGACGCTTCTTCCTGGGCTCGGTCGAACTTTTGCAGCCCGGCAAAGACTTCGGTCGTCGCCACGGAAATGAGAGCGGTGCCGTGGCCGAGAATCACGGTTGTAAGGCTGAGCTTCACGTCTGCTTCTCGGAACAACATCAGCAATGACAAGCCGGTGATGATTCCCGGCAGTACCAGTGGCAGAAGCACGAGCCGCCGGAAAATACGCTTTCCGGGAAAGTTCGCCCGGTCGAGAGCAAGCGCGGCTGGAATCCCCAGTGTCAATGAAATGAGGACTGACGCAAGCGCGACTGTTAGGCTATTCAGCACGGACGACCAGATCGCGTCATCCTGAAAGAGCAGACGGTACCAACCGAACGTGAGGTCGCGTGGAGGAAACCCGCCCACGCCTTGTCCATTGAAGGAATAAATTACGAGAACAGCAATCGGAAGATATAGGAAGGCGAAGAGGATCGCAGCATAAGCCGCCAGCCAGCGCGGGGAGTGATCGAAGGAATTTTGCTTCATGAGATCGCCCACCGGCGCTCCAGCTTCTCCGAAAGCCAAAGCAGTGCAACCACGAACGCCAGCATGCAGAATGAAATTGCCGCGCCCAGCGGCCAGTTGTAAGCCGCGCCAAACAGGCTGACCACGATGTTTGAAATCATGATGCCGCTTGGGCCGCCGAGCAGCAGTGGCGCGAGAAAATCGCCAAAGCTCAAGACAAATGCAAAGGTTGCTCCGGCGAGCACACCTGGCAGCGAGAGAGGCAGAATCACGCGCAAGAAGGTCTGTAACCGCGAAGCGCCAAGGTCATGCGAGGTTTCGATCAGATTGCGTGGAATGTGCTCCATCGCCGCGTAGATCGGCAAAAATGTGAACGGCGTGTAAATGTGCGTCAGTGTAAGCACCACCGCGAACGGGCTATACAGCAGGAATTGCAGGGGATGAGAGGTCAGGTGCAGATATTGAAGTGAGGTGTTCAGCACGCCGTCTGTGCCGAGAATCGTCTTCCAGGCATACGCACGGACCAGATAGCTTACCCACAAGGGAATGATCACAAGCTGGTATAGCAAATTCTTACGGCGGCCCGTCTGAAAGCTGAGCTGGTATGCGAGTGGATATCCGAGCACAAGCGAGAAAAGCATTACGCGGGCAGCGATCCAGGCGGACCGAAGCAGAGTTTGCCGATAAACATCATGAGAAAAAAGTTCACCGTAATTGGCGAAGTTCCAGGAATGCACGATCGCCTGCGTGGAAGACACCGACCAGAAGCTGTACGCAAACATCAGCGCGTAGGGGAGCAGCAAAAATATTGCTACCCAGAACAAAGGCGGGAGTGAGATGGCGAGTTTGTACGCGCGAGAGACCATTTATTTCCCAGAGTCACGCACCGGCACGGCATCAGCCGGGGAAAATTCCAGATCAATCTCGCCGCGAAGAACTCCACGTTCGGAGGATCGTACGGTGAAAACTTGGCCGCCTGGCATTTGAACGCGCACCAGTTCGCTCCCGCCGTGAAATGAACAATCAATAACACGCGCGCGAAACTTCACAGGGCCGCTCACTGGAGTTGCCGCCCGGATGCATTCCGGGCGAAGCGAGAGCAATGCGTTGCCGTCGGGGGCATGCGTCGCCCACGACAAAGAGCTGCTGCGCGCACACCCGTCCTTGATTTCCGCGCGAAGCAAGTTCGTATGCCCGATGAACTGCGCCGCATACGACGTTGCCGGACGGCTATAGATCACCTCAGGCGGCGCAACCTGCTCCAGTTCTCCCCCTCGCAGCAGCGCGATACGGTCGGAAATGACCATCGCCTCTTCCTGATCATGTGTGACAAAGATGAAGGTAATTCCAACCTCGCGCTGAAGAGCTTTGAGCTCAATTTGCATCTGACGACGCAGATTTGCATCGAGCGCTGAAAGCGGTTCGTCGAGTAGCAGAAGCTGCGGGCGGTTTACCAGAGCTCTCGCCAATGCAACCCGTTGTTGTTGTCCGCCGCTGATCTTTGCCGGTTTGTATTTCGCAAATGCCTGCATGCGCACTTTAGCGAGAGCTTCATCGACGCGAGTGCGAACTTCAGTGGACGGCACGCCTGCTACTTTGGGCCCGTACGCAACGTTGTCTTCGACCGTAAGATGAGGGAAAAGAGCATAGCTCTGGAACACAGTATTCACTCGGCGCTTGTACGCCGGAAGAAGGTCGATTCGTTCGCTGGACATCCAGACTTCGCCGGAAGTCGGCTGTTCGAATCCGGCAATGATGCGGAGCAGTGTCGTCTTGCCCGAGCCGCTTTCGCCGAGGACGGTGAGAAATTCGCCAGCCGCGACTTCGAGTGAAATGTCGCGGAGAACTGTATGTTTGCCGAAAGTCTTGCCGATTGAGCGGATGCTAAGGAGAGCTGAGCCTGGCGAAGACTGTTCGCCTGCCCCCAAGCCGGCGGCCTGTTCCCCGACGATCTGAGCCTCGCTGCGCGGGTGGTTCTCCATGGGCAAGCAGTTTACTGCACTGACTTCGCGGGCGAGGGCGCCCGCGCCACACAGTCTATTGGGCGGCTTTCACTTCGTTCCAGATTTCGTTGTACTTGGCCCGGCGAGGAACGTTCTGCCAGAAGTAAATGCGTTTCTGGTATTCGTCAACGTTGTCGAGATGCAGGTTCTTCTGCTGATCTGCGGTCATGAATTGTGCAGCCTGCGGGTTTGCGGGCGTATATCCGGTGACATCGCTGACTTGCTTCTGCGTTTTCGCCTCGACCATGTACTCGAGGAACTTGTACGCAAGATCTTTGTTTTCGCTTCCCGCTGTAATCATCAAGTGATCGATCCAGCCAGTGGTGTTCTCTTTCGGAATGGTTTCGCCGACAGGAAATTTCGCCGCGCGGAGCTGGTTCGTCATCAGCGGCCAGCCCATCGCGGCAATAACTTCATGATTCTCGAAAAGATTGGTCAGCTCGCCGCCGCTCGACCAGATCTTGCGAATGTTCGGTTTCAGCGCGAGCAGTTTGTTCTTTACTTTGTCCAATTCCTCGTCGCTCAAGTTATAGAGATGACTCGGATCGGGCTTATCCAGGCCAAGCACCTGCGCCGCCATGTAAACCGTCGAGAGATCGTCCCAGACGGAAATTTTGGCTTTCAGTTTCGGGTCCCAAAGTTGGGCCCAGCTCTCCGGCGCCCGTGCGAATGCTGTCGTGTCATAAATCAGCGGATTCGGGCCCCACATAAATGGCACGCCGTAAACTTTCCCGTTCACGCGAACCAGAGGCATTGACCGCAATTTAGGAGAAAGTTGCTCGTAACTTGAGATTTTCGAGAGATCAAGCGGCGCGGCGAGTTCTGCTTCTGAAATCATGGTCGCCACGTCGCTTGAGGGGGAGATCACGTCGTAATTACCGGCGCTGCCGCCGCGCAGCTTGGCGACAAGTTCGTCACTCGATCCCATGTATGAGGCGGAGATTTTGCAGTGGTTCTGGTCCTCGAAGCCCTTGACGAATGAAGGATCGGCGTACCCTTCCCACACAAGCAGATTGAGCGTTGGAGTCTTCTTGCCGCAACCGATTATGACAGCGACGAGAAAAGTCGCAACGATTAGGCGGAGTTTCATCGCACGTTAAAAGCTTGCGGGATTATAGCAAGGTTGGACTGGTAGGCTGAGATCCGGTCATTTTACATAGGTCGATTACGGTTTTTATTGTGCCGGGTCCGCCTTTAGCACCGGCGAATGCTCGTCGGCATCACCCTGCTCGCTCGACCGTATGACTCCGTCTTCTTTGGCGAAGAAGGAACGGTGAGTGGCATCCTGCTGTTTCGGAGTCATCGTGATTTCGAATGTGTCTTTTTCTTTGCGCGCAGTGAATTTTACGGTGTAGTCGCCGCGGTCGGTTGTCGCCATGCGGCGGGTAAACGTGCCGGTGTGCACCAGTTCCAGTAGTGAGGTCGCGTAGTGGTTGTTCTTCTTTTTATACAGCTTTTGCGCCCGAAGAAAAGTCCGCAAATAACCAAGCGCGTTCGCCTCAGAATCTGATCGCGCGGGGTCGCCTTTGAATTTCGGTTGGTAGGTGGTCTGTGCGAACGCGAAAACGCCGGCGAGAAGCACGGATACAACGACGGAGAAAGCTCTGTTCATCTTCATCATTAGATGGGGTCTCTGCCTCGCTTTGTTTGATCAAATCTATGTTACTCCCGTAATTCCACTGACGTTACGGAACCTTGCATCAAGCCCGGATACAGATATGCTAACCACAGCCCTACGTCTAAGGACACGCATAGCTATGAAAGCAGCCGGAACCGCGATGAAGGCAACATCCAATAAGAGCGCGATCCGCATCGCCGTGGTTGAGAGCGATCCGCTACGGTTTGTGGGTTTTCGCGCCCTGTTCGACTCCGAGCCGGATTTCGAGCTGGTTTCCGCCAGCCTGGCCGAGCTCGCCAACATGCCAGAGATCGATCTTGTGCTGCTCGGCAATCGCAATGGACAAAACCTTTTTGACGTAATGGCCAGTCTGAAGGCTTCGCGCCCGGACGTCAAAATCATCGTGACCGGCGCTGGCATGGACGAAGAGAGCATTCTGAAGGCGATCGCCTCAGGCTCGAAAGGTTACGTGGATGAGGCGGCTTCAGCGTCGGAATTTGTACAGGCGCTGCGCATCGTTCATCAAGGCTCAGTTTGGGCTCCGCGCCGCGTGCTTTCGATGTTCATTGAGCGCGTGAGCAATTCTCCTGGACGCATCTTCCCCGCGGGCCGCGTAACTTTCACTGATCGCGAAAAAGAAGTCCTTGAGATGCTGGTGGCCGGACGCTCGAACAAGGAAATCGGATCAGCTCTGGGTATTGAAGAGCGCACCGTAAAAGCTCACGTTGCCAAGCTGATGCGCAAAGTCGGTGTCCAGAACCGGATTGCGCTTTCGGTGCACGCAATCACGCATTCGCTGGTGACGGCAAAATAAGACAGCTTTTAGCTATTAGCTTTTAGCTATTAGCTTTTAGCTGTTAGCCAATCTCAGGCATCGGGAACCGTTCAATACGGGTGGTTCTAGCGGAACGTGCGTTTGCGGTTGTGAGCTAAGGGCTAAGAGCTAAAGCCAACAGCTAAAAGCTAACAGCTTCATTGCCCTGCATCCCTCGGAAACGACCTGAACTCCACTTGCTGTGACTCTGCGGTAATTTTCTTTGCCGCATCCATTCTCAAGCGTGTCAATGTCCCGCGAATCACAAAATACCCCTCGTCGTCTGCCGTTTTGCCTGCACCCCGCTCAATGCTTCCCACAAATTTAAATGACGTGCCATCGAGAGATTTCGTAGTGAAGCTCAAACGGTTTGCATCCAGTTTTCCTGATTCGAGGAACTGCTCAACGAAAGTGTTCTTGTCTGCCTCCCTATCGCCATATCGCGAGATGAATCCTGAAACCTTGCCTGAGTCGTCGATAGTGATCTGCACGAACTCACCATCGCGCAGGAACGAATACATCCCGGAATAGTCGTCAGGACTGGGCGCAGCAGACTGTCCGAAGCCCGGAACGGTGAAAAAAAGCAGGCAGAAGAACGCGACTGAAACTCGCATGGAGATCAGAGTATACCAACGGGAAGTCTCGTACATCGAGAGTGCCAGAACACTCGTGATGACCAACTCGCATGGCACTTTCAGGCCATTTTTGGGCTTATTTCTTGACAAATCGTTTGTAGCTGCATAAAGTTCGATCAAGCTTTCTCGGACTACAGGTGCTCAAAATATGAAGAATGTCTACGAAGTTTTACGCCAGAAGGAGTTAGAACTGGCCCGCTTGGAGAAGGAAGTCGAGGCATTGCGGGTCGCTGCCCCGCTGCTCTCCGATGACAAGGATGTAATTTCAGACACAGCAGCCAAACCGGCGATTGCAACCCCGGTCCCGGCTCCACAGCAGCCAATACGCATTCCCCAACCAGCCGTTGCTCAGGCGCAGCCTCCAATCGCCCGCGCCGCGGGATGGGAAGACAGCGCCAAGCGCTGGCCGTAAAGAGAATCAATTCATGACCTGCATTGCCCTGAATTCGTTCAGGGCAATTTTATTTCGGGCTGAGACTGCCGAAAACGTCGTGAAATTCATACCAAAGTCACTCGCGAATCATCCACGCCTCCTGCCGCATCCTTTATCCTAGTAACAGCGTTATGCCTAACCGACAATCGAAGGCCGGCAACTCCGCCGGCACTGCTTTAATGGAAGCTCCCAACGGGGAGCGTGAGCGAGTCTTTAACCTGTTTCGCCAATGGGGATATCTGGAAGCCGATCTTGATCCCCTTGGCTTTTTTCAGCCAATTCCTCACCCCGAACTGCCCAGCGAAGGCGCGTATGCCGACGAGGCGCGCAGGTTTTATTGCAGCACCGTGGGTGTGGAGTTCATGCACATCCCCGATCCTGATCGGCGCCGCTGGATTCAGGATCGGATCGAAGGCCAGCAGTCCGCAGTTGAACAAGGTCATGCACTCGATCTCCTGATCCGCGCAGATTTGTTCGAACTTGTGTTGCAGCAGCGATATCTGGGCACGAAGCGCTTTTCCCTCGAAGGCGTGACTGCACTCATTCCTTTGGTCGACGAAATCATTGAGAGCGCCGGCAACTATGGAGCCGTCGAGCTCGTGATGGGCATGAGCCACCGCGGCCGCCTGAATGTCATTGTGCACGTCGCGAAACGCGCGCCGGAAGAGGTGTTCGCGGGGTTTGAAGATGTCGATCCCCGCAGCGTGCTTGGCAGCGGCGACGTGAAATATCACATGGGCGCCACCGGCGAATATGTCACGCGAAGTGGCGCCAAGGTCCACATTCACCTGGTCTCGAACCCGAGTCACCTCGAGGCTGTGGATCCAGTGACTGTCGGCCGCACCCGAGCGAAACAGGATCGTGCTGGCGAGAACGGGAGGCAGCAATTTCTGCCGCTGCTCGTCCATGGCGACGGCGCGTTCGCCGGTCAAGGCGTGTTTTCGGAAACCTTGAACCTTGCGGATATCGCCGGTTACACCGTAGGCGGTACGGTCCATGTAATCGTGAATAACCTGATCGGCTTCACGACCAAACCGAGCGAACTGCACTCCTCGCGCTTTGCGGCGCAACTGGCACGCCGGCAGAACGTCCCCATCTTTCACGTGAATGCGGAAGATGTCGATGCCGTGATTCGCATTGGCCGAATGGCACTCGACTACCGCTACAAGTTCGGCAGCGACGTAGTGATTGATCTGATCGGCTATCGGCGGCATGGGCACAGTGAAGTCGATGATCCAACCGTCACTCAACCGCTCTTGTACAAAGCCATCAAGGAGCATCCGCCGCTCTGGGAAATTTACGCGGAAGACGCGGGCATTGAGGACGCGCAGTCCCGTGCTGACGCGATCAAACTCGAACTGGAAACTGCGCAAAAGGGCGCTTCCCGCATTCGCAAGAAGCCCATGATGCGCGACCTGCCAACGTATTGGGACAACTACAAAGGACGCCGCTACAAGCCACAGTACGAGGTTGAAACTTCGGTTCCGGGCGAAGAGCTAAGAAGCCTGACTGAGCGACTGACCACTTTTCCGGCGGATTTCCATATCCATCCGAAAGTCGCCAAATTGCTCGAGCAACGCGCAGAAATGGGCAGCGGCAAGCGCGCCGTCGACTACGGAATGGCCGAAGCGCTGGCATTCGCAAGCCTCGTAAGAACTGGAACTCCGGTTCGACTGAGCGGACAGGATTGTCGGCGCGGCACATTCAATCAGCGTCATTCGGTTTTGCTCGACATTGAAAACGAGCAGGAATATGTACCGTTGCAGCACATCTCTGAAACCCAGGCCCGGTGCGAAATTTACAACTCGACATTGTCCGAAGCCGGAGTGCTCGGTTTCGAGTACGGTTACAGCCGCGACTATCCAGAAACCCTGGTCTTGTGGGAAGCGCAGTTCGGCGATTTCGCCAATGTAGCGCAAGCAATTATCGATCAATTCATCGTCGCGGGAGAGTTCAAGTGGGACCTGCTCTCCGGCCTCGTCATGCTGCTGCCTCACGGGTATGAAGGCCAGGGGCCGGAGCATTCGAGCGCGCGCATTGAGCGCTTTCTTCAATTGGCCGCGGCTGACAATTTTCAGATCGCTCAGCCCTCCACTGCGGCGCAGTATTTCCATTTGTTGCGACGGCAGGCGCTCAGGCAGTGGCGCAAACCGCTCGTAGTGTTCACGCCTAAGAGCATGCTGCGCCATCCGGACGCTTCGTCAGCGATAGAAGAATTTTCGAGTGGCAGCTTTCTCACCGTCCGACCTGACCTTGAGGCCGTTGACGCGCGGAGGATTCTGCTCTGCACGGGGAAAATCGGTCACGAACTTCGGATGGAGCGAAAAAAGAAGAAAGATTTCGGAGTCGCAATCACCTTCGTCGAGCAGCTTTATCCCTTTCCAGAAGCCGAACTCGCAGCCGAGTTACAACGGCACGGAAATGCGCGAGAGATTGTGTGGGTCCAGGAAGAGCCTGCCAACATGGGCGCACTGAACTACATGCTGCCGCGGCTGCGGCATCTGGCAGGAGGAAAGTCTGTCTTGTCGGTGAAGCGGTCGGCCAGCCCAAGCCCCGCCACCGGATCAGCAAAAGCGCACGATGTGGAGCAGAAAGCGCTACTGTCACTGGCGCTGACTGCGAACGGACACTAGACTGGACGACAAACTAATCTAGCTTTGTCAACTCCCGTGTGAGAATCAGGTAACGAGGTGGAACGTCTAAGCGTCATTCCGAAGCACCGCGCTCTAGCCAGCGGGGCGAGGAATCTTGCGTGGGGCGGTCGATGATGGACGCGATATCCTTCGCTCCGCCTGAAAACCGGCTTCACTCAGGACGACGTCAGTTGAGCCGCAGAATCATCAAATTTCCATCTGCGATTTTACGCTACCGTCCGCAGCTTCCCCGGCATGAAGTGGTATGGCGGCCACGGGCCACTCACGGAAACTTCGCAGTCCTTCAATTGCTTGAGTGCGCTGCTATAACGATTTTGGTATTTTTCTACCGATTTTGAATCAATCAGGTGGGCGATATCGATGAGCATTCCGTCAGTATTGACCCGTTTACAACTGATTTCTTCCTCGAGGGGATTGAAGAGCCGGTGCACCTGCACCGAAAGTGCCTTTGCCTTGGTCTGGCGCTCACGGTCGGCTGCCGCCTTCTCCCGCAGTTTGGCCAGATACTCGCCGCCGACTGTATCTGGGATTTGAACATCTTGCAGCGACTTCAGCGTTCCATCCTTTACCAGTAGCTTCACGTGCATCTCGGACTTGCCTTTGAGCCGCGCGACGCTCTCGCCGAAGGCGCGGCGATTGGCGCGGACTGCCTGTCGCAGCGAATCGTCACTATCAAAAATCGTGCCAAAGCGGAACGGCAGGACCGTGCCCTGGCGAAAACATACGCTCACCACCCGAGCGTGCTCTAAAACGTGCTTCTCATCCAAGTTGCCGGAGTTGCGATCAAACTCACTGACCACTACGGCAAAATCTCCGCTGGGATAACTGAGGACTGGTGACCCGTTCACTCCCTGAATGCCTTCGAGTATGAATGGTCGACGTGTGCGTGTTCCGTTGGCTTGATGGTGTTCCGTGATGCAGTACGCGTACCAAGACATGAGAGTTTCTCCAGAGCTGGTCAGGGGCAAGTCCTAAAGCCTCTGCTTTGTTGAGACAACTCGTTAGTTCGAACCCAGGAAGTTAAGGGCAGCTTTACTACACAGAACCGGATGCGGGACGCCGCATCTGGCTTCATCTTACGCCCGAGGAATCAAAAAATGCAACTATTTCGTGGCAATGCGCATCAAGAGACAAGCAGGATCAGCTTTTCTCGCGTCTCTCTGCTGCTAATCCGTTTGATCTTTTCCTCGAAGCGGTTTCGTCAGATCGCTGCTCTCAAACCGATTCGCCCAAAGCTACTTCCTTTGTTTAGAATGATTTCCCATATGGATCTGGATGCGATTCAGTCCAGCCTGCGCGAGCGCAACCTCGACGCCTGGCTCTTTTACGACCACCACCACCGCGATCCGATCGCGTATCGTGTGCTCGGCCTTTCTGAGCACTTGATGGTCACTCGGCGGTGGTTTTATCTCATTCCTGCTGAGGGTGAACCTCAAAAACTGGTGCACAAGATCGAATCCGGGCACCTCGATTCTTTGCCGGGCCAGAAGCGTACTTACGCAGCGTGGCAGGAGTTGTTCGATGGCCTGAAGAACCTGCTCTCCAAGCACCGTGACATTGCCATGCAGTACTCCCCGAACAATGGCATTTTTACGATTTCGCTGGTCGACGGCGGGACAATGGACCTGCTGCGCGGGCTGGGGAAAAACATCGTCAGCTCTGGCGATTTGGTCGCGCTGTTTGAGGCCACGCTGAATGAAGAGCAGATCAAGTCGCATTTTGCCGCCCGCGACTCGCTGGATTCAATTACCGCAGCAGCTTTTCAGGAAATCGGCCGTCGCGCCCGAAACGGCGGCACCAATGAATTCGAAATACAGCAGTGGATGCGTGAAGCTTTTCGCCGCGAAAATCTAATTGCATTAGACGGCCCCGTGGTGGCGGTCAATCAACACAGCGGTGATCCGCACTACGAGCCAACCAGCGCCAAAGCAGCGCCGATCCGAGAAGGGGACTTTGTGCTTCTCGATATCTGGGCGAAGAAGAATACGCCGAACTCGGTGTATTACGACATCACCTGGACCGGATTTATCGGAAAGTCGCCATCCGACCGCATGCAGGAGGTTTTCCGCGCGGTTCGCGACGCGCGTGAAGCAGGGGAAAAGTTTGTTCAGGAATCTATTGCCGCGGGTAAGACAATTGCGGGATATCAAGTCGATCAGGCCGTGCGAAGCAAAATCAAGCTCGCCGGGTTGGGCAATTATTTCGTTCACCGTACCGGGCATTCGATCGGGACAGAAGTTCACGCGAATGGCGCAAATATGGATGACCTCGAAATCCACGACGAGCGCCGAATACTTCCGAATAGCCTGTTTTCGATTGAACCTGGAGTTTATCTGCCAGAATTTGGCGTACGTAGCGAGACCAACATGCTGGTCCGAAGCAACCGGGCCGAAGTAACTGGTAGAATGCAATCTGAACTTGTAATTGTTTGAGCCGCGGTAAAAGCGAACTCACCTCGAATGGCAACTACTCCCACACGAAAAGAACCTGTTCCCGCAAAGCAAGCGACGGCCCCAAGCACAATGTCAGTGGTTGTTCCAGCGGTCGCATGGTTGATACCAGGTGCCGGTCATTTGATTCAGGAACGCTGGATTCGCGGCGTGCTTCTGATGATGTCCGTTGTCGCAATGTTCGTGCTCGGCTTGCTGATGGATGGACGCGTGTATCGCCCGAACGGCGGAGACATTCTGGATATCCTCGGCTTCATCGGCGACCTTGGTGCGGGGGGAATGTACATTGTCAGCCGGGCGATGGACTTGGGGCACAACATCGTTCCGCACGCAACCGCCGACTACGGGACAAAGTACATA
>DAIPJJ010000279.1:0-3801 GCA_036770325.1 Terriglobales bacterium | reverse complement strand
AAAGCGGGAATTTTGCGCTGCTGCGGCATACCGGCGGCTAATTTTGCAATCGCATTCACTCCGGGAAGCTGGGTAAAAAGATTCACGAAGCCCGGTGCCACTGACGCCATCCGCGCCCACTTGTCAATCCAGCCGAAGGCGTATGAATAACGCGGGCGCAGGCGACCTTCCCAATAGTGAGAGAGAAATTCGGCCTTGTAGGTGGCCATATCCACATTGACCGGGCAATCACCCTTGCAGCCTTTGCATGACAGGCAGAGATCAAGTGATTCTTTAACATTTTCGTCCCGCCAGCCGTTTGTGATGACGTCTCCGTGGAGCATCTCCCAGAGATGGTGGGCACGGCCGCGCGTGGTGTGACGCTCCTCGTGCGTGACCATGAAGCTCGGACACATTACATCGTCTTCGGGCTTCGCACCATCTTTGCGGCGACACTTGCCGATGCCGACGCAACGCAATGCGGCGTGAGCGAAACTGCCGTGATCTTCGGGATATTTGAAATGCGTGGCCGGCTCCCACGGACGGTAGTTCGCGCCGAGACGCAGATTCTCGTCCATGCGATGTGGCTCGACCAGCTTGCCGGGATTCATTTTCCAATCGGGGTCCCATATGGATTTGTACTCGCGGACCGCCTGAATCAATTCCGGCCCGAACATCTTGTTGAGAAATTCGGCGCGCGCCTGTCCGTCCCCGTGTTCGCCACTGAGGCTGCCGTTGTACTTCGTTACCAGATCGGTTGCCTCCTCCATGAAGGACCGCCACTTTTTTATTCCAGGCGCGGTGCGTGGGTCGAAATCGACGCGGCAGTGCACGCATGCCTGGCCGAAGTGCCCGTAAAGCGCGGGGTTGTACTCGTACTTGTTGAAGAGTGCACGCAGTTCACGCAGGTATCCGCCGAGTTTGTCCGGAGCGACGGCCGAGTCTTCCCAACCGGGCCAGGTGTCAGGCTCACCAGGAACGAACGCGGTTGCACCGAGGCCGGATTCGCGAATCTCCCATAGGTGCTGCATTTCCTTCTGATCGGTATAAAGCTTCATGTGCGCAACTTTGGATTTGAGCGCCTCCATGGCTTCGTGAGCTAGATCGATGGCGTCCTGCTTCTTGTCCGCGCCGAACTCGACCATGAGCCAACCTTTGCCTTCAGGGAGCATGTTGAGGAATTTCCGGTGCGGGCCGCCTTTCTTCTCAATGTTTTCGTGCAAGCGGTAGTCAATCCCCTCCAGCGCGGTCGGCTGGAATCGGTCAAGTTCCGGGACGTGATCGGCAGCCTCGTACACGTCGGGATAGCCCATCATAAGGATCACGCGCTCGGCTTTGGCGTCGATGAGCCGGCACTTCGCTTGAAGGATGGTGACCAACGTACTTTCGCTTCCGACCAGCGCACGCGCGATGTTGAAACGGCCAGTGTCTTTGTTGGGAATTAACTGATCGAGGTTATACCCGGAAACCCGGCGCGGAATAGGCGGATATTTCTGTTGAATCAGATCGGCGTAACGTTGGCGTAAAGATTTAAGAAAACGATAGATAGTTCCGACGCGTCCGCCTTTCGCCATCTGCTGCTGCAGTTCTTCATCATTCATCCAGCCGACGGTCATGCGGGTACCGTCGTACAGCAGAACGTCAAGCTCCTCGATGTTGTTGTCCACCTTGCCCGACATCTGCGCGTGCGCGCCACAGGAGTTGTTGCCGATCATTCCTCCGAAGCAGCAGTGGTCGTGCGTGGCCGGATCGGGCCCCCAGTTCAGCAAATTGTTACTGGCTTTCATTGCAGCGTTGCGGAGTTCGTCGCACGTGGTGCCAGGCAGCACACGCGCCCAACGCTCATAGGTGTTCAGTTCGAGAACACCGTGCATGTACTTCGACCAGTCGATCACGATGGCGACATTGCAACACTGGCCGGCGAGGCTGGTGCCTCCCCCGCGAGAGAGGACCGGGACACCGAATTTGCGGCACGCGGCGATCGTGTTTACCACGTCATCGACGGAACGAGGAACGACGACGCCGACAGGAACCTGGCGATAGTTAGAAGCGTCAACCGAATACATTCCCCGGCTGCCAGCGTCGAAGCGAACTTCACCTTCGACATTCCTGCGCAGCTCGGCTTCAATCTCGCGAGGATCGACGTCGCTAACGCGAAATGGCCGTGGCTTCGGCGTGGCCGGGAGCTCTTCAGTGTGGATTAACGGAAGTCTGCTGGCGGACATCTTTCCTCCTCGTAATTCTTCTTGCGACGCCAAAATTCAGGCGGCAAATTTCTGCGCGTCCGCACGTTTCAGTTCCAGCCCAAAACCCGGACGCGTGAGATCCGGACGCAATTCGCCGTTGACGGGTTGTGGAACCCCGTCGAAAAACATGTCTTCTATGCGGACGTGATCGTGAAAGTACTCAATGTTCTTGAGTGGTGTGATTGCGCAGGCTACGTGCGCATGCAGCGTTGGCGAAGTGTGGCAGGAAAGAAGCAGGTTGTGCGACTCACATAAAGCGGCCACCTGCAGCATTCCGGTTACACCGCCGCAACGTGTGATGTCAGCTTGCAAAACATCGACGGCGCCCGCGTTGAGCATTTCGCGAAAATAAAAAATGTCGTAGCCGTATTCCCCTGCGGCAATTTCCATTTGTGCGGGAGCTCGGTCCCGAATGAGGCGCAACCCTTCGAGATCGTCAGACGAAACAGGCTCTTCGAACCAGGACACGTTGTACTCAGTGAAAATCTGCGCCTGAAGGAGTGCCTGCTTTCGGCTGTATGCGCCATTTGCGTCAACGAAGAGCTCTGACTTTTCGCCAATCGCCTGCCGCGCAACGCGTACGCGATGAATATCTCTTTGCGCGTCTCGGCCTATTTTCATCTTCACGCGCGGGATTCCCTGCCCGACCCAACCGCCGAGCTGTTTTGAAAGCTGCTGATCGGAATACGAAGTGAATCCACCACTGCCGTAAACAGGTGCGGACGAGTGAACTTGGCCGAGAAGTGTCACAAGAGGAAGGTCCAGCAGGCGAGCTTTGAGGTCCCATAAAGCACAATCAACGGCGGAGATCGCCATTGAGCAGATGCCCGGCCGCCCAAGGTTGCGCACGCGCCGCCACATATTCATATATGCGGCAGCCGGCGACATTGCATCCATCCCGCGTACGACGTCAGCCAACGTTGACTGGACCAGCTTCGCGGTTGCTTCGTCAGCGTAGGTATAGCCGATTCCTTGTTGCGCGCCGCCAGTCACCTGAACCAGAACGAGGGTTGTCTTGTCCCATTCGAGCGTGCCATCAGATTCAGGAAAGTCAGTGGGAACGGTGTAGGTGGAAACCTGAACTCGTTCAACGAGAGCTGCGGACGAAGACCGTTGCATAGCAGGCAAGAAACGACGACTCCGTATTAAAGATGGCGGATGAAGGTGAAGAGTGGCTTGAGACGACTAATTTTCGAGGGGAGCGGCTGATGGAAAGATCACAGCAATAAACATCGTGATGCGATATTTATGCCGCTTGCGGCTAGTGGACCAGACTCTTGTAAATCGTCCCGTTCTTCATGACAAAGTCCACGTGCTGCGTAGCCGTGATGTCTTCAAGCGGATTGCCGGAAACGGCAACCACATCTGCGTAATATCCTTTCTGTAGCTTACCGATCTCGCCTTCCCAGTCGAGCAACTTGGCGCCATTGATTAAGTCGGCTTGCAACGCCTGAACCGGAGTCATGCCGAATTTCACCATCAACACCAGCTCGCGCGCCTGTGTTCCATGCGGGAAAGGGCCTACGTCTGAGCCCATGGCGATGGGGACCCCGGCGGCGAGTTGCTTGCGGAAGTT
>DAIPJJ010000136.1:0-11953 GCA_036770325.1 Terriglobales bacterium | reverse complement strand
CGCCATTCGGCGCCAACGGATACATGGCGGCGACGCTGCCCATTCTGCTCGCCTTCGCCGCTGTGGTGCTGTTGCTGACCTGCGCGAACGTGGCCACGCTCACGCTGGTGCGGTTTGTATCCCGGCGGCGTGAACTTGCGATCCGGCAGTCGCTCGGGGCGAATCGTTTTCAACTGGTGCGGCAGATGGTGCTGGAGGGCGTGGTGCTTTCCATCGTTGCCGGAGCCGTGGCTCTTGTGTTGACATCGTGGACATCGAAGACATTCGCATGGTTCTTTCGGGCGAGCTCGAATCCTGCCACCGTGAACGGGAGCATGGACCACAACGTGGTGATCGGGATTGCGGTGTTTTCCCTATTGGCCGGCATGCTCTGCGGGGCGCTCCCCGCCTGGCGTTCGTCCCATGCGCCGGCGATTGAGGTACTGAAGGCAGAGTCGGCAAGCCTCTCCAGCGGCTCACGCAACCGGAAATTGCTCAGCGGGCTGGTGGTGGCGCAAATCGCGCTGTCACTTCCTCTGCTGTTGTGCTCCGGGCTATTTCTGCGAACGTTGCGGAACCTCGCCGGCGCAAATCCCGGATTTGAGCAGGACCACATTCTCACTGCCTCCGTGGGGCTGAATATCGCCGGCTACAGCCACGACGAGGTACATCTGATCCGTCACAAGATTCTTGATCGCGTGTCGGCATTGCCTGGCGTGAAGGTTGCGTCTCTTACGGACTGGATTCCGATGACCCTGGGCCACAAGGGCGAGGATGCGTATCCGGAAGGGTATGTGCCACACCCCCATGAATCTTTGCAGGTGTACCACGCCGAGGTGGCCCCGCGGTATTTCGAATCCCTTCATATACCCATTCTGGAAGGACGCGAGTTTACGCCGGATGACGATGAAAAGGCCCCAAGGGTACTCGTAGTGGACCAGACCGCGGCGAGGCGCTACTGGCCAGGACAGGATCCGCTGGGAAAGAACCTCAGGATATGGGGCCGCCTTTTCACGGTAGTCGGCGTCGCGAGAAATTCGGCACATATGTTCGTGAATGAGTCACCGGAGCCCATGGTGTATATGAGCTTTTTCCAGGAGGGATACGAGACCATCGTGCAGGTGGAGACCGAGGGGAATCCGGCCGACCTGGTGCCAGCGGTGGAGAACGCCATCCACGAAATCGATACACGGCTGCCGGTTTTCGATGTGCGTCCCATGCGAGAGAGTACCCAGTTGGCGAGCAGTTTCGCTGTAATACAGAGCACCCTGGCGGGAATGTTCGCACTAATTGGGCTGGTTCTTGCAGTCACTGGGATCTACGGAGTCGTTGCCTATCGAACCCAAATGCGGACCCACGAGATCGGAGTGCGAATGGCTCTGGGCGCTTCGCGCGTCGACGTGCTGAGACTCGTGCTGTCGCAGGGAGTCTGGCTCACAGGCGTGGGGCTGGCGCTGGGATTGACGTTTGCATTGGGACTGACACGTGTCATCGCGCGGCTGTTATACGGAATCGGCGCCAATGATCCAGTCACCATGGTTTCCGTCGTCACGCTCCTCGGAGCAATGTCTTTGCTGGCATGCTACTTTCCGGCACATCGAGCATTGCGCCGAAATCCTGTGACCGCGATTCGCGAGCTGTAAGCTGCAGTTCAGATCCGACGCGAATTGCGTGAACTAATCTGGTTTTCTACTTCCAGCGCTGTTGTTCGCGACTGAACAAGAGTCGCGCCGAAATCCCGAGCGCAGCGACGGACCTCAGCATCGTATGGCGGAGAGAGTGGGATTCGAACCCACGTTAGAGTTTCCCCTAAACACGCTTTCCAAGCGTGCGCCTTCAGCCACTCGGCCATCTCTCCGGCGTTTTGCGTCTTGGGAGAACGCAGGCGGATGTTGCACTTAGATTTTATGGGGATGCGGATGAGGCCGCAACTTCCTCCGCGTTCGTCCTTACATTGATGTCGAGCCGATTATCCTTCGCGGGCTGGCGGCGCAATCTACTGCATGAAAGCCAAACTCACTGGCTCGCTCGGTATGGTTTTGAAGGATGGACCGGAAAGGAGTTGCTGCTGGTCGTCAACGCTTCTCTCCCACGACGCAAAGCTCACGCTCAGCGAAGCCATGGCTGAGTGGATGGTGCGAGCGATCGAAATCGCGCTTAGCGTCGCCTGGATCGAACCCATGGGGTTTAAATTGGTGGCAATATCCAGGCTATCGCTGGCTATGTTGACTCCCATCCTGAACTTCTCACCGCCGGTCATTTTTTCGGCGCCCAGCTTTGAGTCCTCCAAACCCGGATAACGAATAAAAAGTCGAGTGTAACTATTTGCGAAGCGCCGTGCCGGCGGCCCTTGAACCGGTGTGTACGAAGGCAAGTAAATTGGGGAGAGCGCGAATTCCTGCTTGGCAAGCTTGATTCCCAACAGTCCATTGTGGGTTTCGACTTTCTTGATTTCATTCAAGCTCAGGTCAATCGAATCGAACTCCTGGCGCTTGTCTCCGGGGGCGAGAGTCATGTCGCCCAGGCCATCATCGCCGGCGGCTTTGCTGGGCGCAATCGGAGCGCCCTTTTTGTCGTATGACGAAAGGAAGATGAGGCGCACGCGGTCATGTGTTAACTCGACTTTTACCGCCTGGTCCGACCTGCGCCCGCGCATTTCGGCATAGAAACCCACCGGCAGCCCCTGGCTCGCAACCGCGTCGAAATTCTTCAGGGCTGCACGGCCGTCGTTCGCCTGTAGAAAAACCAGTCCCATCAGCTCGTTCGCTTCCGCACCCAACGGGAATAGCGCCATTGCAATTTGCAGGTGCTCCGCTGCACGCGCCAGTTGCTGCTGCGCGTAAGGATATGGAACCGCAAAACCACCTACCAGGGCGTACTTCTGTTGTTTCTTGTTCTTTACACGTGCCCGGCGCGCTCGGATGGCGCTTCGATTATCGTCCAGGTTAAAACTCAAGTTCATCCCTCGATTGAAGAGATCGGAGAGTATCTCTTCCGCGTCTCCCACTTCGTCGTCATATTTCGTCTTTTTGGCGTCGAGGGTGGTCAGGTGCAAGTCGGCTTCGTTCTTTTCGGCTTCATCTGAGATTAACTGTTGATATTGAGTAAAGTTTGCGTGCGCCTGGTCCAAGTCACCGAAGGCTTCATACATCAACCCAAGCTTCCAGTAGGTGAGGGGAAAATCCGGCACCGATTCTTTTCCCTTGGAAAATGCCGCCAGGGCGCGATCATATTTACGTTCTGCGAGATAACCGTAGGCTGAAGCGTACTGGTGCCTGACTTCGACCCCCTCCTGCTCCGGCAGCGCAACTAGTGATTGCAATTCTGCAATTCGGGCGCGCGCTGAATCGGCATCGAGCGCATGCGGCGAAAGCTCCAGATACTTCTGCAAGAGCCGGATGGCTTCGTTTGGACGGCCATTGATCTCGGCGCAATTGGCGCGATCGTATATTGCAGAAGGGCTGGGAGCGGCGGCCCCCTTCAGTTCTTCAAGCGCCGTACACATACTGGACCTGCGAGTGATAACGGAATGGCTGGCGTGCGGAGTTGGCGTGCCGGCGAATGACTTCTCAGAAACTAATTTCGGATTGGGAGTATCAGTCTCGACAAATGACGTTGTTTCTTCCTCCGCGCCTTCTTCGTCCGAGAGTGAAGCTTCAAATCCGACACTCTCAACCAGTTGATTAAAGTCTTCCGTCCGTTTTCTTTCGGCTTCCGCAGATATGTTGCTGTTCTCGCTGGTAGTGACAAAGGTCAACAGTTCCCTGAGCTTGATTTTGCGCTTGGGATCGGATGTATCGGTGATAGCTTTGTCGAGATTCTCGACCGCTTTGTTGCGTTCGCCGAGTTGGTAGTAACACAACGCGAGATTAGAGGATATGATTGCTTCAGAGCCTCCCAGCTTTGTGCTCTCTTCCAGAGTCGCAGCCGCCTCTTTGTACTTGCGTGACTCATACAGCTTGCGCGCCTGGCTCAGCGCATCTTTGATTCGCTTGTGAATTTCGTCATCCAACCGCTTGATGGCTTCAGCGGCCTCTTTCACTTCGATCATTGCCTGCGACTCGGCGTATTTAGTTCGCGCTTCGGCGAGTTGGCCGGATTTCTCGAGAGACTTGGCTTCCGCGATGACCGCTTTAGCCTGTGTTTCAAGTTCTTTCTTTGGGCTTTCTCGAGATTCTCGCCGAGCGAAACAGAAGAGGACACAAGGAGCAAAAGCGCACCAACTGCCACTGATGAGATCGTCTTGACTCTTTTACGCATCACTTGCCTCAATGGGATGGCGAAAGCCACAGGTCAACAACCATATTCTCGATGCTGACACCCTTGTGCGAACGCCCAAGACCTTGCTTTACCTGAGTGAAGGAATCCTGAATGCGGTTCGGATCTTGCACCTTGCCTCTAGGCGGCGGAAGCGTCGGCACATAGACATCAATATCAGCGGACTGGCAACCGTACGCATCGGTGCAGTTCTCGACGTGTCGTTTGCCAATGGTGCTAATGGCGGACGATTGTCCGAGGCTTACCAGGTACGTACCCTGGTAAATCATTACGTCAGCCCTGGCGGGGTATGTCTGATCGATCGATGCTGTCGACGTGGAGCTGCTGTGATTTTCTTTTTTCGCCGTTCCATAGCCGTATACACTCCGGTTGTGGACTTCATCCTTTCCATGGACGGAATAGCGCACCGTCCCAACGCCGTCTTTAACGCTTATGGTGATCTTCGTGACCGAGTGGTTAGACCAGTCTGACCACTGCTCGTGTCCTTCGTCTCCCTTGCTGTCAACCACGTACGTAATCCTGCCACTCCAATTGTCGTGCGTCAGTTCGCATCCGCAGTTGTCGTCCCCCTGAAACTTTCCTCCCATAGCGTCGACCCAGTCCTGCCCAAGTTTCACGACGGCAGCGTGGCTCACCGCTGGCGGCTCGATCTTTACCTGGAAACCGTCCATGTCGTCCTCATTAAGGCCGCGATTCCCGAGGAATGCAGTCCCTGCAAAATTGGTCCTGCCATTGTCATTTTTGAGATGTCCTATGAACTCCTCCGCCGATCCAGTCGATCTTTTGACCTGCCGGCAAATCGCAGTGGTTTCTTTGTCCACAAAAGAAAGAAAACTGGGAGCGGTAGTCCAATTGTCAGAAGGCGTGCCCGCCGGAGCAGGGGGCGGGGCTTTGTCGCCAAGTTCGACCCACTTTCCTTTCGGCGCCATATCGTTGTGACATTTCTTGCATTTCTGGTCCATGTCTCCCGTATTCTCGTGCTCTTGTTTTCCTCCACCATGTTCTACGAGTGAAAATGGCGCATTCGAATTATTTGGGTCTAGTCCAATTCCCTCCATATAAGGATTGACTCCGCCATGGCAATTCACGCAGCGCGGCTCACTGGTTAGGAAATGCGCAACTTTTTCCCAAGCGGCAACTGCTTTCTTCGATTGCTCCTCGGTAAGCGGACAAGAACTTTTCGCGAACGCTGGAGCCACAAATACAACTGTGGCAAGCAAACCTGGCGCTAGGCAATTGTGCATGCGATCGGGCATCTTCATTGCGAACCACCTGTTATGACGAGCCGGTACCGAGACTGCGACTGGCTCACAACGCGAAGGCGGATGTTGTAGAAGCCGCTCGGCACGGTAATTTGTGACGTTTGCTGCTGCGCGCCGATCGTATGTGGAGAATACGCGCCATATCCCGGCGTTCCCGTAACGTCTGCCACAACTAGCCAAGGCACAGGGGTGCTCGACGGTGGATACAACTGAGTGTTCAAGTTCGGAAGGGAAATTGTGCACGCGGGTGTATCGCATTCCAGCTGGAACCAATCCTGTATTCCAGTGGGAAGCTGGCCATCCATTGTTTGTACTTGGCCCACTTTGTATATATCAAGATAAGTACCGGTGCCGCCATGATCGTAAGAGTCGGGCAGCATCGATGTTATCGTGAAGGTTGCAAAAACCGACTCTTGGTTAGATGGGGTCTGTGTCACGAACACAAAACTAGTATTTCCTGTCTTGGCCGTCGGGAGGATAGTGAAACGAAGTGTGGCTGACGTAGGTGACAGAACAATAGGTGGACCGAACGGCACAACGAAGCTATCAGTAACGATTACAATCATCGAACCGTTCGCAAAATGCGTGTTTTGTCCGGTTACGTTCATTGACACTTGTTGCCCTTGTTGAGCCGAACTCGGCGATACAGATATCGCGGGACGAGCAGGAGGGGAGCTACCCTGCGATGAACCGGGCATTGCAGCAATCGTGAAAGCTCCACCAGCATTCTCAATACCTTGAACACTATTCGTGCCCGAATTGGTCGTCACTGGAGTTACCAGTTGAAGACCAGTGAGATTTCCAAAGGAAGAGACCACGGCAGCAGGAAGGATGGTGAAAGTGGCGGTAGCCGTTGTGGGTGAGGTCACTGTAACGGTTCCTCCTGCGATCTGAGACTTTCCACCTATATCGAATTTAACTTCCGTCAGCCCTTGAGCAAAGTTAGTGTTAGTTCCCATTACTGTTACTGACATCTGTTGACCCTGCGAACCGCTGTTTGGTGAGAAAGTGACTTGCCGGTTATAAGATTGCGGTACGACATTTTGTGCTTGCACGGCGAAAGCGGAAGGCAGACGAACTACTTCTGCCCCAGTAGTCACTGTGATGTCCAACGATGTTGTTGGAATCGGGTTCACCTGGCGGGGCATGACGGTGTTTATCACCATCGCCAGACTGGTTGGCGAATTGACCTTTGTTGAGACAACATTGACGATCCCCGAATCACTAAAGCTGACTCGGCTTGTGTTTTGATCAAAGTGAGTAAACTGACCTGTAAGCTCGATCGACAAATTCTGCATGCCTTGCTGAGCGTTGTTGGGATAGACTTGCGTGAGAGCAGGAATCATTGAAACTTTCTGAGGGTGTTCCAAAACCGGCGCGGTTTTACCCGAAAGAGGAGGGTTGTTTGTAGCCCCACTGCCGCTCTGTCCAGTTTGGACTGTTGGCGTAGAGCCAGTCTGAATACTTGTCGCAGCTGTTCCAATCAGGGAAGTGGTTGTGCCGGAAGCTAATTCCGTCACACGGTTTCCGTCCAAAGGCATATTCAGGGATTTTGTGGCCGTCTGTTGGTTTCCCTTGTTGAATTGCCACTTGCAATTTCCGGTGACGCCATCGGGTGTGTGCAACGGCATCATATTGCCGGCAACCGAGGTTGTTCCTGTTCCTACCACAGTAGTACTGGTTGGTGAATCTTCAATGGTGGGAAACGGCCATTGGTAGACAGCCAATGAGAGCTGAGATTGGTTCGGCGTTCCGCCCGGCGTACTAGTTTGCTTCGCGCCGGAAATCGCGCCCGGGGCTTGCAGGGGCAAATGCCACCTTCGAATTACCAGGCGATTATCGGACGGCCGGACTGCAATGATGAGTACATCCTCCATCGGTTGGACATTGCCGACCCACTGTCCCGCAAGGGTGTTTGCACCTAGCAGCCGCCTGGTTGCGCCCTGACTCTGAGAAGTCCATTGAACCGGATAAACCACGATGCCGTTCTCTTGGCGGGGAGGTCCCACGACCGTCCAAGTTTGGATTTCCTGGAGGGCGTACTCCTGAGTTTGCAGATTCAGCTCGCACTGCGCCTGTCCGGTCCAAACGTCGTTCGGAACTTGCGAAAGCGCGAGATTAGGAAAGTTCAGTGCAAAAGCAGCAAATACGAATAGCAGAAAAGGCCGACGCGATACAGAGTTGTCACGTTGGCAGCCGCGACGACGCATGTTCGACTCTCCCCTTCTAAAACGCGCGTTATTTCTTCGTTACCTCGGTGAGCACGTTCGTCGCTGTCTGCTGAATCAGTGGACTCAGCACGTCTTCACCGTCTGATTTGGCTTTGCCCTTGAGCGAGTTCTGCAGCTTCGGCCCTGCTTGTCCGGTCGCGTAGAGCTGATATTCAACGGTCACGTCGTCTTTGGATTTGATCTGTCCGTTGAACTGTGAGAGCTGACTCACGGCCTGTTGTTGCGCCGTCATTGCTGCGGCTTGCGCGGCAGCCTGGCTCGCGGCCATTGCGGTCATGCTCTTGGTCATCATGCCGACCGGGGTCATGCTTGACGCCATGCTGCCGGCTTTCATGAATTTTCCGAAGCCGCTGCTGCTGTGCTTCACGGTCACACCAGAGGTCAGGATGTAGTCGCACTGTTTCTGCTGTGCTTCAGCCTGGAGCTGAATAGGAATACGCGCATCGAGCGCTGCGATTTCGACAGCCGGGCCGGCCATCATGAAAATGATTGCGTTGCGGATTGGCGTTGCGAAGTCGGCCTGGGCATTGTTCCCTTGCCCCAGTTGAGCCTGTGCCGGAGCGATCCCAATGCGAATCTTGCCGGGCGCCTTGGGCCCAAGTGACTGCGGCAATGGGACCGCCGACCCGGTCGAGGAACCCTGCATGCCCATCATGCCCGGCTGCATTCCCGGCATGGATCCCATTTGCGGCATCATTGCGTTCTGTCCCATGGAAGCAGCCATGTTCGGCATCTGTGCTCCGGCTCCGGCCATGCCGCCATTTGGCGGCGACGCGAATTGTTGTCCAGCCGGACTTGCGGCGGGTGGCGCGGCCGCCGCGAACAGTTCAGTGGTGGACTTCACCTCGTGGTAATTGGCGGGCACGTCGAACAGATCGGCCGCTTGTGTCTCTTTGGAAATCTCCGTGGTGCTGATCTCAACCTTGGTTGTGGTCTCATCATCGTTGTGGATGGTGATGGTCTGGGAGAGTGGGAATCCAGGCTTGCCGGTCCCTTTGCGATTGATGACAACGCGATCCGTACAACCGTCGCCGAGATGCACAGGTGGCACAGCCGCGCCGCAGCTAGCCTGCTCCTTGATATCTGCGTACCAGCCGTCGATTTCAAATTTCTGCTTGGTTTGCGTGCAGGCATTGGCAGAGGGTTCGACGATGACTGCCATCTTCACGTGCCGCGCGGCGAAACCGGAAATCATCTTATGCTCGCCAGCGTCCGTGAGGGTCACGGTTTCGGTGATGGTGCCGCCGGAAGTAGGAGCGGGAGCCGGCACATTGCCGAACATGGCGGCAGCTTTTGCGGCGGCGGCATCCTGAGGATCAGCGACGACCAGATAACTCTGCGATTGGTCATTGACGGTGAGAGTGCGTTTCAAGTCGCACTGACGGAGCGTGATCATGCTTCCTGCGGGCGTACTGGTCACGCTCCGCTCGCGCGCTCCCTTTACCCAAACTTCTGAGTTTGAGACAGGGCTCCCCCCGACTGAAACGTTTCGTTTGAAATGCAGGTCCTCAGCATTGGCGGCAGGGCTGAAAAGGGCAGAGGCAAGAACTGAGGCCAAGACGTAGCGGCACAATGAAGGCATATTCAGACTCCTTTGTTATTTAGCGTCGTGGGGAGGCGGCGTACGACGATTGCAGGTCTTATTGCGGATTCGTCGCAGAATGTCAATGGAGCGCGGGATTGATTCTTTCTAACCAGAGAACCTGTTGATTTTACAGGTGGTTAGGCGGCGATCTAATCTGCTGCTCCTCAGTGAAATTCGCATGGTAAACTCATTTGCCGCGAGGGGAGGAGCACCAATGCTGGCGAAGGGAACGCTCGCCACAGTCGTGCGCTTTGGACTCTTTGAGCTTGATCCCCAGGCAGGAGAGCTGCGCAAGTCAGGGTTGCGCCTCAAGCTCCAGAAACAACCATTCCAAATTCTTACAATCCTGCTGCAGCGTCCGGGCGACCTCGTAACCCGCGACGAGATCCGCTCCCAGATATGGTCGTCCGACACCTTTGTTGATTTTGACAACAGCTTAAACACGTCGATCAATAAGCTGCGCGATGCGCTCGGCGACACTTCGGGCAGCCCACGGTTTATTGAAACCGTGCCCCGGCGTGGCTATCGGTTCATTGCGCCGGTTATGACCATCGGTCATGAGGAATCACTGCCGCAAATTCCAGAGCAGGTACACAAAGCCAATTGGAAGATTGCCGCGGCTGCTCTGTTTCTGGTGCTTCTTTTTGTAGCCGGTTTGACCTGGTATTTACGGCGGCCTCAGTTTCCACTCGAGAAAGGTTTGGTTGTGCTTGGGGAATTTGTCAATCGGACCGGGGATCCTGTCTTCGATGGCACGATTAAACAGGGTCTTTCGGTGCAGTTGGAGCAATCTCCCCAGCTCAGAGTATTGCCGGCGGAGCAAGTCCGAAACACGCTCCGCATGATGCGGCGTCCTGAGGACATCGAACTCTCGCCCGAGGTCACTCGTGAAGTTTGCCAGCGGAACAACGCTTCGATAGCTTTGGACGGCTCGATCTCGGCTATCGGCAGCAAGTATGAGCTGGTACTGCGTGCGGTGGGTTGCGGGAGTGGCGATCTACTGGCCAGCACGGAAGCGCAATCGAGTGACAAGAACCATGTCCTCGAGGCCGTAACTCGGTTGGCCTCAGAGATGCGCGAAAAACTAGGCGAATCTTTAAACAGCGTCCGTCAATACAACACTCCGCTCGAAAGTGCCACCACACCGTCGCTAGCGGCTTTGCGCTGCTATACCCAGGGTCTTGAAGTTGAGATGAAGAATTTCGATTACAAATCAGGGATGTCCTGGTTTCAGAAAGCCATCGAACTGGATCCGCATTTCGCGATGGCCTATTTCATGCTTGGCGACGCTTACGGAGACACTGGGGAGAGCGGTACCGCAAAGGTGTACACGCAAAAGGCTTTCGAATTACGAGAGAACGTGAGCCAACGGGAAAAGTGGCTTATCGAAGGCAGTTACTACTATTACGTTTTAGGGGATCTCGCGAAGGCCCGCCGCAGTTTTGAACTCATGGCGAGGTTGTATCCGGACAGCCAATACGCGCACAACTCCGTGGCCGCAATCGTAGAATCACTCGGCGACTATGAAACCGGCCTCGCCGAATATCAGCACGCGCTCAATCTGCCACCACGCACCAGCTATTTGTACCGCGACGTTGCGGACACCTATTTGATTCTGGACCGCATTGATGAAGCTTTGGCTGAAGTCCGTGAGGCGCATGCCGCGGGCCTGGATACCAACCTGGCTTCGGTGACATATAGCATCGCTTTTTATCGTGGCGATACGGCCGAGATGGCGCGGCAAGTCGCGGCCGCCGCCGACAAGCCGGGAATTGAAGATCTGGTTTTGGCCATGGATGCCGACACGGCTGCATATTTCGGCAAGTTAGAAACAGCCCGCCTGCTTTCAACCCGCGCCGCCGAGTCCGCTGAACGGGCGGGACAAAAAGAAAGCAGCGCGCAATACTACGCCGCCTCAGCGGTTCGAGAAGGTTTGTTCCAAAATGCAAGCCGCGCACGACAAGAAGCAGCGATTGCGAAAAAATATTCGGGCGGCAGAGATTTGGACTATGGCATTGCTTTCGCCAGTACCTATTCAGGAGATCTGAAAGAGGCGGGGGTATTGGTCCGGCAAATGGCGACTAAGTATCCGCAAGACACGATCGTCCAGTGTAATTATCTTCCGACGCTTCGCGCCAGGCTCGCGCTGATGCAGTCGAAGCCGCAGCAGGCCATTGATGCGCTTGTGGCTGCCGCGGCCTGCGAACTGAACCTTCCAGCTTACAGTTATTACAACTGGCCCAATCTGTACCCGGTATATGTCAGGGGAGAAGCTTATTTGGCGGCGCATCGTGGCGCGGAGGCGGCTGCCGAATTCCAAAAAATTCTTGCTCACCGGGGGCTGGTTCTGAATGAGCCGATCGGGGCCTTGGCCCATCTTCAACTCGGCCGAGCTTACACGACCTCAGGATCGTCAGCCAAAGCAAGGCCGTCATACCAGGAGTTTCTGTCCCTTTGGAAGGACGCTGATCCAAATATTCCGATCCTCAAGCAGGCAAAAGCCGAATACGAGTCCCTGGGAACAGGCTCACAACCGGCCAGCGATTAAAGCCGGTCGGCGGCTGTTCGATGCTGTTACCGGCCTTGGGTGCTGCGGTAGTTCGTACCCTTTGGTGAAT
>DAIPJJ010000135.1:0-11954 GCA_036770325.1 Terriglobales bacterium | reverse complement strand
TCTGGAGCGGGAGACGGGAATCGAACCCGCGACCAACAGCTTGGAAGGCTGTGACTCTACCACTGAGTTACTCCCGCATTCCCACTGCTGCCTTCTGAGGTCCCTCGACTTCGCTCGGGATTTCGCCAGCAGGCTCCCGCTTCGCTCACGCCTGCTAGACGGCTCAACTTGGAAGGCTGTGACTCTACCACTGAGTTACTCCCGCCAAAAAACCGTCGTTGGTCGTTAGTCGTTGGTCATTCGCCCAAATCCAACGCTCCACAACGCCAACTCAACCGCAATTTCTGGAGCCGATGATCAGGATTGAACTGATGACCTCTCCCTTACCAAGGGAGTGCTCTACCAACTGAGCTACATCGGCCCTGCTTCCCATGCTACTCAGAATTCCTGCCCAAGCTCCCTCGACTTCGCTCGGGATTTCGGCGCGGCTCATACGCCGCGCAAACGCCTCAACTTACCAAGGGAGTGCTCTACCAACTGAGCTACATCGGCTCTGTAACTTGCTTGGCGGTACCATTTCGACCCTCCCGCTCGGACTTTTCCAACTTAGTGCGCCAAAAATACAATCCTGAACGCAAGGCGAACAGACCCAGGATGCACAGTGTCGCGGCCCGCAAGCTGATGCTGAAGTTCCCGATCTGAATCGGGACATTCGACAAAGTTTTCCACGCCAACACTCCAAGAACCACAAACGCCGCGAGCGTAAAAACGAACTTCCGATTGATGTTCACGCCCCGTCACTCCACAATTCAATCCTGGTGCACAGGGAAGGATTCGAACCTTCGTACCTCCGGAGAGGGGCAGATTTACAGTCTGCTGGCTTTAACCACTCACCCACCTGTGCAGGCTAGCTCTTAGCATTTAGCTCTTAGCCAACCCTACTCCGGTTTAGCTAAAAGCCAAGAGCTAATAGCTAAAGGCCCTTTTCAGACACGCCGCAACCATCGTTCGATATCTGCGACTAGCCAACTGGGATCAGAAAGTGCGCGTAGAAAAATTCGCGCTAACAACTCATCTGGAAAATTCCCTTATGGAGTGCTGATGGAATTCATTGATCCCTCGCATAAACAATGCTCGGGATTTCAGCTGCGGACTCCCGTTCGCCTCTTACGGAGACTCACTCGCCCGCAAACTGCCTCAAGCTGTCTGCTGCCCTGCAAAATCAATCCCGAAAACTGGAGCGCTCAGTTCGGCAATTTCTGGAGCTGGCGAAGGGATTTGAACCCCTGACCCTCTGATTACAAATCAGATGCTCTACCAGCTGAGCTACGCCAGCAAGCGAGAGTCAACGCCAAGCCTCAACTCTCACACTAATCCCTTTTTCTTCAACGGGACAATTAGAAGTTAACATAGCGCTATTTGAGGTGCAAGGCCGAGCAGTTCCTGTAGAGTTTAAACCCCAGATCGCTGATTCAGATAGTCCGTCACTGTCTGCTGCCACTGCCGCATACGAATGCCATACCGGGTCAAGCTCGCATCCGACAAAACTGAGTAGCTTGGCCGGGCCGCCGGACGCACAAACCGATCGCTTGTGGTCGGACGAACCATAGTCTTGGCTCCAGATTGTCGCAGAATCTCCGACGCAAACTCGAACCAGGAACAGACTCCGGAATTGGTGGCGTGCACAATGCCGGTCGCGTCGGCGTGGCAAAGCTTGATGATGGCGTCGGCAAGATCGAATGTGTAGGTTGGACAGCCGCGCTGGTCGTCCACCACATCAAGCTCCGGCCGGGTTTCCGCCAGCTTCAGAATAGTGTCCGGAAAGCATTTTCCCCACGGACCGAAGAGCCATGAGGTTCGCACGATGCAGGTTTCGGGCAGGATTTCCAGAATCTTTACTTCGGCATCGGCTTTGCTTCGGCCATATGCATTGATTGGATCGCGAGGATCGCTCGTCTCGTAGGGCACTGTCTTCTTCCCGTTAAAAACATAATCGGTGCTGACGAAAAGAAGCTTTGCGCCCGTGCGCGCTGCGGCCTTGGCAACGTTCACAGCACCGTCAGTGTTTACTGCTCGTGCCAATTCCGGATTCTTCTCACAACCGTCGACATCGGTATAAGCCGCGGAGAGCACAATCCAATCAGGACGGCTTCGCTCGATCGCCACCTCGACTTGCCTGGCGGAACGGACATCGGCGTCAGAGCTACCAAGGCCCGTGATCTCATCGGCGGTCCATTGTCGAATGAGGGCCTTGCCGAGCATTCCCGTACCACCAAAGATCGTGACCCGCATAAGATGTCTTTCCAGCGTCGATCAATGACGAATATAGCTTACTTACCGCGCCACGCCGCGGATCTGGCACTCACGTCGGGGTATAGAATGGAAATTACTCCTTCTCATCTTTGAGGTGCATTCATGGCAACCATTGAAGCTCCAGTCCGCCCGCGTCATCGCGCCCAACTCCAGCCCTTCCGCAACGAACCGGTCACCAACTTCAGCAAATGGGACGTTGCCCGCGAGATGCGTGAGGCTCTTGATCGGGTGCGCGGACAGCTCGGACGCGAATACGACCTGATCATCGGTGGACATCGAATTCGCACTTCGGAGAAGATCCATTCCCTCAACCCGGCGCGTCCATCAGAGATTGTTGGCGTGCACCAGAAGGCCGGAAGAGAGCATGTCGAACCGGCAATGCAGGCAGCGTTGAAAGCATTCGAGAGTTGGAGCCGAAGTCCTTTGGAGCAACGCGTCGAGTTGTTATTCCGCACGGCTGAGTTGTTGCGTGACCGCAAGTTCGAACTGATGGCGTGGCTGGTATACGAGGTCAGCAAAAACTGGGCAGAAGCCGATGCCGATATCGCCGAGACCATCGATTTCTGCGAGCTCTACGCCCGCGAGGCCTTGAAGCTCGCGAAAGTTAAGACCGAAGTCCAACTTCCGGGCGAGCACGACCAGCTCTTCTATATTCCGCTCGGGGTCGGCGCCGTAATTCCGCCGTGGAATTTCCCGTGCGCGATCATGGCCGGCATGACGCTGGCTTCGATCGTTTGCGGAAACACGGTGATCCTGAAACCTTCGAGCGACTCGCCGACTATTGCCGCAAAGTTCGTAGAGATTCTTGAAGAAGCCGGGATGCCGGAAGGAGTGGTGAATTTCTGCCCGGGATCAGGCGCGAGTTTTGGCGACGCGATTGTGGCCCATCCGAAGACTCGCTACATCGCATTCACGGGCTCGCGCGAAGTTGGGCTGAGGATCAACCGCGTGGCGGCCGAAGTTCCTGCCGGACAGATTTGGATCAAGCGGACGATCCTCGAAATGGGCGGCAAGGACGCAATTATCGTCGAACCGGATGCGGATCTCGATTCAGCAGTCGATGGAGTAGCCGCTGCGGCGTTTGGATTTCAGGGCCAGAAGTGTTCAGCCTGTTCGCGGGCGATCATCGACGAGCGCATCTACGACAAGTTCCTCGAGCGGCTGAAAGATCGTGTCGAACGCTTGAGCATCGGAGATCCGGCGACGAACTTAAATATGGGCGCGGTGATCAATGAGGGATCGATGAATTCGATCTTGAACTATATTGAGATTGGAAAGCGCGAAGGACGGCTGATTACAGGTGGCGCGCGGGCGAAAGATGCGGGTGAAGGCTATTTCATCCAGCCAACGGTTATCGCAGATATTCAGCCAAAGTCAAAACTTGAGCAGGAAGAAATTTTCGGGCCGGTGCTTGCTGTGATCAAGTCGCGAAATTTTGAACACGCAATGCAGATTGCGAACGACACGGAATTTGGCCTGACCGGTGCGATTTATACAGGCTCGCGGGAGAAGATCGAAATTGCCAAACGCGACTTCCACGTCGGCAACCTCTACATCAACCGCAAGTGCACAGGCGCCATCGTCGGCGCACATCCGTTCGGCGGGTTCAACATGTCAGGCACAGATTCAAAGGCTGGTGGACCGGATTATCTGCTGCTGTTTAGCCAGGCGAAATCGATCGGGGAGAAGATCTCTTAGTTCAATCGCAGTCAATCTTGTGCATGTTCATATGTGCGACGTGCTTTATCAGATGAAACATATCAAAGTGTGGATGTACCCAGCCGCTGAAACCATTCGCGTCCGGCTTAGCTTCGATCGTCATCCCGGTAAACCCGTCAGTCCAGACCATGAGAACGTGTTGGTTGGATTCAATATCCCAAAAGGACGGGCCACCACGGCCGCCAGCGTTCGGCAATGGGCGGAGAATCAAATGATCCTTTTCCCATCCTTCTTTACCGATCTTATTCAGTAGCTGTATCCGAGACGGAGGGGTTACGAACTGTGCATCTTCACCTAAGCCCCATGGCCACCATCTACCTAAGTTCAGCTGATAGCAACCGGCAATCTTAGAGACAATGTCAGGATCATCGGGGCCTGCGCCATGCGCCTTAAACATTGGCGCTGAACACAGGAAGACTAGCGCCAGCGTACCTCGAAGTCGCCGACAAAAATTCACTTCCCGAGCACCAGCTTCGCAATCGTACTCAACTGCATATTCGACGTGCCTTCGTAAATCTTCCCGATCTTTGCATCACGCCAGTATTTTTCGACCGGATAGTCTTTCGTAAATCCCACTCCTCCGTAAATCTCAATCGCGAGTGAAGTCACGCGCTCGGCAACCTGCGAGCAGAACAGCTTCGTCATCGCGGCTTCTTTCACGAAGGGAACACCCGCATCTTTCATTCGTGCTGCGTTATAGACCATGAGTCGCGCGGCTTCGATTTCCGTCGCCATCTGCGCGATCTGAAACTGGATTCCCTGAAATTCCGCAATGCTCTTGCCGAACTGTTTTCGCTCCTGTGCATACTTTGCCGCGTACTCCCATGCGCCTCGTGCTACACCGAGCATCTGCGCGCCGATGCCAATGCGGCCTTCGTTCAAGGTTTCAATGGCGATTTTGTAACCTTTCCCGACTTCGCCAAGCACATTCTCTTTCGGGACGCGGCAGTCTTCGAGAATCAATTCGCAGGTTGAAGAAGCCCGAATCCCCAGCTTGTCTTCCTTCTTGCCGACGGTGAATCCCGGAAAGTCTTTTTCAACAATGAACGACGTGATCCCCTTGTATCCCGCGGAAGGATCTACCGTCGCGAACAGAACGAAAATACCTGCTTCTTTTCCATTCGTGATCCAAAGCTTGCGGCCATTCAGAACGTAGTCGCTTCCCTTCAACTCCGCCCGGGTCTGAAGGGCAAACGCGTCGGAACCTGATCCGGCTTCGCTCAACGCATAAGCACCGACCGTGTCCGAAGCCATTCGCGCCAGGCACCGCTTTTTTTGGTCGGCCGTTCCCCAGCGGAGCAGCGCGTTGTTTACCAGCGTGTTCTGCACGTCGACGACGACGCCGGCGGAAGCATCTGCACGCGAAAGTTCTTCGACGGCAAGAATGGCTTCGAAAAATTTGCCTCCGGCGCCACCAAATTCTTCCGGAATCTCAATACCCATCAACCCAAGCTGAAAAAATTGTTGGATCAGCGACTTGTCGAATACGCCCTTCTCGTCCATTTCGCGCGCCAGTGGCCGGACTTTCTCTTCCGCGAACTGCCGCACATTGTCGCGAAACAGAACTTCGTCTTCGGTTAAGGAAGTCACGGGTGTAGGAGCGAAATTCTCGACAGCAGTTTCCGGCATAAGTCCTCAATGCATTGACACGAAGAGATCAGCGAAGAAAATTCTACACCGGAGAACTATTGAGAAGAGAAGCGCGGCTTAGGCCTGCTGTGCGGAATTTGCGCCGAGTACGAGTTTCAACGGATCGGCTTTGAGAATGCGTTTGATTTGCGTGCGAGCGTGCGCGGACCACGGCCCAGTGCCATCGAGTTTCACATAGGCCTGCCAATGTTTAAGTGCCTTGCGGGACTCGTGCATCTTCTCGTATGCGAGCGCCAGATTGTAATGCGCGTCGGCGTAGGTGGGAGCAAGTTGCAGGGCGGCAATGTAGCTTTGCACTGCGTCAGCTACTCGGCCGGTTTCATCAAGCACGTTGCCGAGGTCAAAATGCGCGAGCGCGTATCGAGGATCGATGCGCAACGCTTCGCGATAATGTTCTTCCGCTGCACGATAGTCCTGGCGATTGTAGTAGAGTGTCCCGAGATTAATGTGCGCGGCCGCGTGTTCCGGATCAAGTTCCAGCACGCGCTCGTAGGCCGCGATCGCCTGAAGCTGATTTCGCGGGTCTTCCTCCAGCGCAACTCCGCGAGCAAAAAGCTCGGCAACATCGGCGGCAGCGGGTTCCAGAGGAACGGGCGAAGTTCTTGTGACCGGTACGTTGGCAACAACCTTTTCTTCGGGAGAAAAATCGAACATGAACTGCCCAGCGATTGGCTCGAGCAGTCGACCCTCGTGACGAAAAGCAACCCGGTGCCGGCCCGACGTGAAGGCGCTTGCTTCCAGCAAAGGATTTTCCATCCCGGCGGCTTGCTTCTGCATGGCGGCAAGCGATTCGCGGATTTCGATCGGCCGCACGTGACGCGCGCAAAGATCGCGTACCTTCTTCACCTGCAGCAGGTCAAAGAAGGTGTAGCTTTCGGCGGAAGAAAGCAGGCCGGCCTTTTCCCAGGCGACCAACTGTCGCGAACTTAAACGCAGAATGCGAATCAGATCTTCTCTGCTGTATCGGTACACGTTGTTCGTGAAACTACGCGTATTATCGGAACCTGCACTGCCTGCCGCAATAGGAAAATGGGCCTAAGAGGAACCCTTTCTGCCAACAATTGCAACCTGTATGGTGCATCGAATGTGAACTCGCTGTGGAAGACGCGGCAGAAATTCTGAAGGATCAGTTCCGCATGCTCGGCGTAAATTTACGGTGAGCTTGAGGGCGCCGCAAAAGGCCAATGACGTCCGGCGCCCGATTCACATTCACATGAGCGCAGCACCCGTGATCGATCGAAAATAAACGGCACGTCCAGGAGGACGTGCCCTTTGTTCGAGGCTGAGGGAGCTAGGGGGTTGCTGTAAAAGTGAACTTGTCGATGTAGACGGGATACGGCGTTTTGTTCCTGTCGCTGTCAATCTGGTAGTTCACGGTCACGCCGTACCATGTCGGTTGCGATGTGGGAGTATCGGTGCGATTCAAGTTGCCGGTCTTGCCGTTTAAGGTAATGGTCTTGAAGACCAAATGATCGTCGTCGGTGCGTTGGGCGGTGATGGTCAGATGGTTCCACGCATTGCTGATCGGATTGCAGGCGATGCCGCTCTTCACCCAGTGCTGACCTGGGTTGCTCCAGCTATCCCACTCATGTCCGCCAGCGATGCGGCACTCGTGGCCCCAGATGAACGACTTGCCATGCACAAACTGGTTGATATCGAACTCGAGCGCCTGCGAAACGCTGGCATCTCCGATCCAAAAATAAATGTCATAAGTAAAGTTGTGGAGCGTTGGAGCTAACGTCTTGCCAAAATCCGGAAGTCCTTGCGAGGAAAAATCACCAATGAGATGGTTGTTCCAGAGAATGTCTCCCCATTGAGTAGAGCCGCCGTTGTAGGCGGTCTTGGTTGACGCTCCCGAGAGCGAGGGGGAACTCACATTTGGCGTCCACGACCACTTGGCTTGCGAGCCGGTGGGAGTGCAACTGGAGCAGATGCCGAAGCTGGGAGGCAGCAGGGCCATTCCGGTCCAGCCTCCACTCTTCTGGAGATTGGAGAATGTCTTTCCACCGGAAGGCGGTGGGGGCGGCGGCGGGGAGCTACCACCAACCGTCAATTTGATCGGTGCTTTTGCAGACCAGCCACAGTTATCCCATTCCTGAACAACGATGTTGTACGTCCCATTGCTCAAGCTCAGGTTTGTGTCCATCTTGGTTCCGTTGACCGTGTATGCCAGCTTCCCGGGCGCGGTATAGATTCCCATAGCGGAAACGCCCTTGGGGCAAGCTGGTGACTCAGCTTTCGCAACAAAGTGAACTGGCGATCCGGAAGTAGCGCCATTGCTGGGGGAGGTTACGGTCACACCCGCAAACGCGGGCAGAGCGGAGACGGCGAAAAGGCACACCACAAGTGAGTGCTTCCGAGCATTCATTTTTTTAAATCTCCAGCCGTACTAAAGAAATGGCCGCAAATGCAGCTAAGTTGAAGGGAGTCTAATGACGGCTCTACTCACGTTCAACAACATTCGTTGAGCCGTGGAAAATCTTAGGTACATGTCTTCAGGTGAAGACCTTAGTCCAGAGACAAACTTCGGGATAAAGCTAAGGTGAATACCTTATTTTTTCAGCCAACGCGAATGTCAGATGGCCTGAGAGACGGGACGACGGAGCGACACTGAACCGTCAGTATTTGAGCAGAGAGATTGGGAGGGAAAAGCAGATATCGTCGGGCAGAGCCGCCATCTGATCGAGAAAGCTAGCTACTGACGTTCAGGGCGCGCTTGATTGTGCCGCGCTCAGCTTGGATTTTCTGCTGAAGGAGAGTAATGGAATAGATCAACTGCTCGGGGCGCGGCGGACATCCCGGAACATAAATATCGACTGGAATGACCTGGTTCACGCTTTGAACAAGCGCGTAATTGTTGAACACGCCGCCAGAGGTAGCGCAAGCGCCCATGGAGATGACCCACTTCGGTTCGGGCATCTGCTCCCAAAGTTGGCGAATTACCGGAGCCATTTTGTTGGAAACACGGCCGGCGATGATCATCAGGTCAGATTGCCGCGGCGAAGGACGAAAAACTTCGGCGCCAAAACGCGCAATGTCGAACCGCGATGCACCCATCGACATCATTTCGATCGCGCAGCACGCGAGGCCGAAGGTCATGGGCCAAATCGAGTTCTTACGCATCCAGTTGATGACGTTGTCGACAGTTGTAAGAACTACCCCTTCGGGCGTGGGATTGCCGTAGGTAAGCTCTTTTACTACGCGCTTCCCGTCCTGGATATCTACGTACGGGCCGAAGTCGAGTGCTTTTGCCATGAATGTATTTTAAATCATTCACCACGGTGACAGAGACGCTGGGCGTGGAATCCCAGCTTCACGGGCCAGTCTCATGGTCCAAAGCTCAGTCTGCTGTCTTCGCCGTCAGTGCTCACGGGTTTAGCACGATTTTTCCGAACATCTGGCTTTTCTCCATATGCTCGTGCGCCGCTCGGGCATCTTTCAGCGGGAGAGTCTGGTCGATCACAGGCTTCAGACGTCCGCTGAACACGTGCTTCAATACTTCGTGCAATTCGCCCATGGTTCCCATGTACGAGCCGAGAATCGAGAGCTGGCGCGAATAGATGAAACGCAAATCCAGACCAACATGAGGCCCGGTAGTTGCCCCGCAGGTCACAAGCATTCCACCGGCCTTAAGCGAGCGAACGCTTTCCTCCCAAGTCGCCGGACCGACGTGCTCGATAACGACATCGACGCCTCGGCGTGACGTGAAGGTGCGGACTTCTTCGGAAATTTTCTGCTTGTAGTGATTCACGACGTGGTCGGCTCCGAGTTCGCGGGCCTTAGCGATTTTGTGATCGTCTCCAGCGGTGGCAATTACGGTGCATTGCAGATATTTTGCGATTTGGATTGCAGCGATGCCGACGCCCGAGTTTGCGCCGAGCACAAGAACGCTTTGACCAGCACGAACTCCAGCGCGGCCGACCAGCATGTGCCAGGCAGTAAGAAAAACCAGCGGCACGCTGGCAGCTTCATTGAACCCGAGCGAGCCAGGAATTGGAATGACGTTGACTGCGGGCACGGCGATGAGGTCGCAATTGCCGCCGTCAACCATGTTCCCGAGCACGCTGAATTCAGGGCATTGATTCTGCAATCCGGCCACGCATTTTTCGCAATGATTGCAGAAGTGCATGGGAGCGAGCAGAACGCGCTGGCCCGGCTTCAGGTCCGAGATGTAATCGCCAACCTCAACAATTTCCCCGGCGACGTCACTGCCGAGTATATGAGGCAAACGCGAACCGGTTACGCCCTTGCGAACCCAAATATCCAAGTGGTTCATGGCGCATGCCCGAACGCGAACCAGCACCTGGTCTTTTCGCGGTTGCGGATCAGGCACATCTTCGTAGCGCAGAACTTCTGGCCCCCCGAATTCGTGAATGCGAACGGCTTTCATAGAAATGTCCTCGCGAATGAAGCTAGCATAATTGCTGGCTGTCTCGATTGAGAGTACAAGTACTGCATGAACTCATTGCCGCGACAATCCCGCTGCATCGAGCACAAAACGGACACGATCCTCTACCGAAACGCGTGGAATTTCGACCAGTTCATACCCGAATTCGGTATAAATCGACATCGCTTCGTAGGTCCTGACGGCCTCAGCGAAATCTTGCTTGCGCTCCTGATCCTGCCGGAAGATCTCTTGCCAAGGCGGAGCAACAAAAACACGTGAGTTGTAGGGAAACTCTTTCGCGGCGGCTTCCATGGAAGCAGGTACCGGAACTCCGACCAGGCGCAAGTAACCAAGCACATCGAGCACACCACGGTCGAAGAATACCGGGCCTGCTGACTGCTGCGCCGTTCGGTACGACCGCACATCCCAGCTCAACATCATTTCGGCGAATAGCTTCGGATCACGCCAAGGCAAGGCATGGCCACCGATCGCGACTTGGTCCTGAATAATGGCGCGTCCGGCTTCCACGGTGGTCGCGTAGCCGAGGTTTTTCAGCGCTTCGATCAACGTTGTTTTGCCGGAGCCTGGACCGCCGGTGATAACGAAAAACCGACCCGCGTCTGCGTTCACTTTGCAGCCCCTTTCGCTCGTGATTCGATTGCCGTGTTGACTTCCCTGCTTCCAGATCAAATAATCTCGCTGTGGACATCTACGAAGAGATCGTGCGCCTGAGGCAACAAGGCCGGCGGGGTGCCGTGGCTACGATTGTCAACGTTCGCGGCTCGGTCCCTTCGTTCGAGACTGCAAAGATGCTGGTCCGCGATGATGGATCGATTGTAGGCACAGTTGGCGGCGGTTGCGTTGAGGCGGAAGTCTGGCGAGCCGCGCGCGAGGTCATGGAGAACGAGAGGTCGCGCACTCTGACCTTCAATCTTAACGAAGATCCAAGGTATGACACTGGGCTCGTCTGCGGGGGAACTCTGGACGTCTTTGTAGAGCCGGTGTTGCCCGCCGCATCACTCTATATTTTCGGCGCGGGACATGTGGCTATCAATCTCTACAAAACTGCGAGAAATGCCGGGTTTGACATCACCATCGTTGACGACCGCGAGTTATACGCAAATCGCGAACGCTTTCCCGATGCGAAGGAAATAATCGCAGAAGATTTCGATCAGGCGATGGCGCGGCTTAACTTGAACGAGAGTGCTTTCGTCGTGATCGCCACGCGCGGACACAAAGATGACATGCGGGTACTACGCTGGGCAGTGCAAACGCCCGCGAGATACGTTGGCATGATCGGCTCGAAGCGAAAAACGATCACGATTTTCCGCGAACTGGTGAAGGAAGGCATTCCGGAAAAGCTTTTCGAGCGTGTGCACGCGCCCGTGGGGCTTGATATTGGAGCGATTACGCCGGAAGAAATCGCTGTGGCTATTACGGCTGAGTTGATCGCGGCCAGGAGAAGGGTTGAACGCAATTTGCCTCATATGAGTTGGTTCCAGTCACGCAAACCTCAGGCAAGCGCCGCCGATCCTGAGCTTACAAAAGAACATTCCTAATCACTGTCTGCTGCTGCGATCTCCGTGAGACGCTGTGTGCTCTGTGGTCATTCCTGTACTGCCTAATCAGAATCACAAAGCAGTCGCGGAGGGAACTTGAACGACTACCTGCTTTCCGTCATTCTCGGAATCATCGAAGGACTGACTGAATTCTTACCCGTCAGCTCAACCGCGCACCTGCGCATTGCCGAATCGCTTCTTCACATCAGCCTCAGCGACGGCTACTGGAAGATGTACACGATTGTCATTCAACTGGGCGCGATCCTTTGCCTCCCGATTTACTTTCGCACACGAATTTCAAAATTCCTGAGCACGTTTCCACGCGGAGAGAATGGAAATCGCACTCCACTGACGCATCCGCTGGGACTGACGCTGATCGCGTTCCT
>DAIPJJ010000134.1:0-12047 GCA_036770325.1 Terriglobales bacterium | reverse complement strand
GAGAGGTGGCCGAGTGGCTGAAGGCGGCGGTTTGCTAAACCGTTATACGGGCTAAAACCTGTATCGAGGGTTCGAATCCCTCCCTCTCCGCCAGAATTTCCCAGGTCCTTCGCTGCGCTCGGGATTTCGGCGGCAGGCTCCCGCTTCGCTCACACCTGCAAGACGCCTCAAGTTGACATCGACTTATACACTCCACTAGCTTTGTCTGCCATGAACAGAAGTCAGCAGCCGGCGTTGACGGCATTTTCAGTGGGCATGATTGGACTCGGCGTGCTCGCGCTCATCTACGGCGATTATGCGTTAGTGTGGCAGCCCGTGCCCCAGTTTCCGGGCCGCACCGCCCTTGCCTACGTATCTGGAGCGATCATGCTGTTCGGCGGCGTGGCGCTGCTCATCAGAGCGAAATCCGCTTGGGCGATCCGCATTCTGTTTCCTTATCTCATCATTTGGATGTGCCTGAAGATTCCCGCGCTCATCGTCGCGCCAGGGATGGAAGCGGTGTGGCTCGGATTCGGCGAGTTGGCGGTGCTGATGAGCGGCGGTTGGGTGCTCTTCGCCAACATGGCTCAATTGAGTCAGAATTCACCGCTGGGCTTTTTGTGCAGCGAAAAAGGCATCCGCGCCGCTCAAGTCTGGTTTGCGATCTGGCTGATTCCCATCGGCCTCTCGCACATCTTTTATGTGAAAGCAACAGTGGACCTGGTCCCCGCGTGGCTGCCATATCGTGCAGGATGGGCCTACCTGACTGGCGCCGGACATATCGCAGCCGGTCTGGGTGTGTTGTTTTCCGTCTTCCCCGCACTCGCCGCAATGATGGAAGCGGCCATGATCGGCATCTTCACATTGCTGGTATGGCTGCCTGCAATCGTGAAGCAACCAAGGGCACGACTGCCGTGGACCGCGTTCTTTATCTCGTGGGCGATTGCGGCTGCAGCATGGGTCGTCGCTCAAAGCATCGCACGGAAGCAGGGGAAAACAGAGGACCAAAAAACCGCGACTGCAGCGTAGAGCAATTCCTCCTAAAAGAAAAGCACGGGCGAGGACGCCCGTGCTCCACACCAACTGTTTCTTTCTAAGCCAGCCGCGTGCAAACCGCTTTCGTCTGCGTGTAGTTGTTCAACACTTCGTGACCCATCTCGCGGCCCCAGCCGGATTGCTTGTACCCTCCGAAGGGCAGCGCAGCGTCAAAGACGTTGTAGCAGTTGATCCACACCGTCCCCGATTGCAGGTACGCAGCCATCCGATGTGCCTTACTCAGATTGCTGGTCCAAACTCCGGCGGCTAAACCATAAATGTTGTCGTTCGCGCGAGGAACGATTTCTTCCGGATCGGTGAATGGCATTGCGACCACCACCGGCCCGAAAATTTCTTCCTGCACGATCTTCATGTCTTCTTTCGTATCCACGAAAACCGTCGGCTCAACGAAGTAGCCCTTGTCGCCTTTCCTCTGGCCGCCGGCAACCGCCTTGGCACCTTGCGAAACTCCGGATTCCATGAAGCCACAAACGCGCCTGAGTTGCTCATCTGAGACGAGCGGTCCCATCTGCGTCTGCGAATCAAGTCCAGCGCCAACGCGGATTTTCTTCGCCCGTTCCGCCACGCCATCAACGACCTTGTCAAACACTTCTTTCTCGACGTACAACCGTGAACCGGCGCAGCAGCACTGGCCGTGATTGAAGAAGATCGCGCTCGATGCGCCACTGATCGCGACATCCATGTCAGCATCTTTGAAAACCACGTTCGGCGATTTGCCACCGAGTTCGAGTGACACTCGCTTCAGGTTTCCCGTCGCTGCGTTGACGATGAGCTTGCCGACTTCGGTCGATCCTGTGAACGCGACTTTATCGACGTCCATGTGCGCAGCAAGCGCAGCACCGGCAGTCTCACCATATCCGGGAACGATGTTGACCACGCCCTCAGGAAACCCGGCTTCGACAATCAGTTCGCCCAAGCGCAGAGCGGAGAGCGGAGTCTGCTCGGCCGGTTTCAGAACCACCGTACAGCCAGCCGCCAGCGCCGGACCTAATTTCCACGCCGCCATTAGCAGCGGGAAATTCCACGGAATGATCTGTCCGACAACGCCGACCGGTTCGCGGAGAGTGTAGGCGAGATATTGCCCACCGGCAGAGATCGGAATCGTGTTGCCTTCCATCTTCGTCGCCCATCCCGCCATGTAGCGGAAGAGATCGACGGCCAGCGGCACATCAGCGGCCCTCGCAACCGTCAGCGGCTTGCCATTGTCGAGCGATTCCAGATATGCAAACTCCTCCAGATGCTGCTCGATCAAGTCGCCGAGCTTCCAGATAAGCCGCCCGCGTTCCGACGCGGTCATCTTGCGCCAGGGGCCATTGTCGAACGCCTTGCGCGCGGCTTTTACCGCAAGATCAATGTCGGCCTTGTCGCCCTCGGCAATCTGCGCCAGGACTTCGCCAGTTGAAGGATCGTAGGTAGGGAAAGTCTTGCCGGAAACTGCGTCAACCCAGTTGTTGTTGATAAGCATCTTGCGCGGCTTCTCGATGAAGCTGAGCACGCGGGGATCGACTTGCGCTGCAGAAATCGTGGCCATCAGAACCTCCTGAGATTCAGAGCTGGAAAGAATGTTGACGAGCACGCCCGAAATAGCGGCTCCATGCTAGTCCTCCAGGGCGGTGGAAAGCAAACCCGCACCGAAAACGCCTGGGCGGGTAACTAGTTACTTGCATACTTGGAACCTGCACTTTGCTGCCGCAACATTCCTTTACAATCCGGGTTCTCACACCTGAGCAGCTTAGGAGTAGAGGCTGCAAACATCCGAATTGACGAGGAGAAAGTATGCGTTGCGTTCAGAAGATGTTGTTCGCAGCAGCTCTGGCTGCGTTAGCTGTTCCCGCATTTTCGCAAACTGCACCTACCGGACAGACCGTTCAGGACCGGAAGGAAAACCAGCAAGATCGCATTGCCAATGGCGTGTCCGACGGACAATTGACCGCCGGCGAGACCAAGAAACTGGAGAAAAAGGAAGCCAACCTGAACCAGGAAGAACGAGACATGCGCAAGCTCGATAATGGCCACCTGACCGCTTCCGACCGCGCCACGCTCAACCAGCAGCAGAATAAGCTCTCCAACCAGATTTATAACGAGAAACACAACGCGCGCACGCAGAATACCGCGCCTAAGAGCGAGGTAGGCAGGCGGCAAGAGAATCAGCAGGACCGGATTGCCCAGGGAGTGAAGAGCGGCCAATTGACTCCGCGCGAGACAGCCCGCCTGGAAAATCGCGAAGCTGCCGTTAACCACGAAATTCGCGCCGACCGCAAAGCCAATGGTGGCAAACTGACAGGGCAGGAGAAGAGGCAGATCAATCGCCAGGAGAACAGGAATTCGCGCGCCATCTATCGTGATAAGCACAATGGACGCAGGCAGTAATTTTCAAGTAGTTCAGTTCTGGCCCCGGCTTCGGCCGGGGCTTTTGTTTTGGCAGGTAAGCTGGCAAGTGATCATCGCTAGCTCCATAAGTAGTTGAATACAAGGCAAATCCAGCACTTGACATGGAATTACATATTGCAATATATATATCACATAACGCGATATGAAATTGAGCGAGAAAATTCGCTATCTGCGCGAGGTCGAAGGATCACTTCGCGGGCTCGACCGGCCGATGACACAACTGGAAGTGGTGAGTGCTGTGCGCAAGGAGCTAGGCAAGAGCATCAGCCAGTCCTATATTTCTCAGATCGAAAACGGCGCGCGCCGGCACATGACCCAGTCGTCGCGTTCTCTGCTTGCAAAGTTTTTCAAAGTGCATCCGGGATTTCTGGTGGACGATCCCGACGGTTACCACACCGAGCTGACATCGGACTTGCGAACCACAGAAGGCAGTCTCGACGTGTGGCTGCTGCATGCTTCCGAGCGCTTCGCTGGCGATCCCGAGCTGAGCAGTATCTTTATCAAGCTCGCGCGAGAGAGAGACACGCGCAAATGCTTTCTGCTCCTCGGCACGATTCTCGACACGCCGGGACTCGCCGACCGGTTGCTGGAAGCGCTGCATCCGCAGGCGGCGACGCCTTCGAACGGAAAAAAAGGAGCACGGCTATGACCTGGGCAGATTTCTATCTGGTCTGTTTTGCGGTCGGGTTCTTTTTGACCATCGTGACGTTTATCACCGGAAGAGCGCATCTCCATGTGCCGCATGCGCACATACATCTTCCAGGAGTCCATGTCCACGCCAGCGCGCATCCTCCAGCACATCCGGGTGCTGGTACGCACACAGGCGCCAGTCAGATTTCTCCATTCAATCTGATTACACTCACTGCTTTTCTCGCCTGGTTTGGCGGAACAGGATATTTGCTCGCGCGGCACTCGACGATTTGGTTCTTCACCTCGCTCGCGATTTCGTTACTCAGCGGCATAGGCGGAGCGGCAACTATCTATTTGTTTCTCGCGCGCGTGCTTACCTCGCCGGATGAGGCGCTCGATCCTGCCGACTTCGACATGGTCGGTGTTCTGGGAAAACTTGCGGTACCCATTCGTGAAGGTGGAACTGGCGAGTTGATTTACTCGCAAATGGGGACCCGAAGGGTTTGCGGAGCGCGGTCCGAAGCGGGAGCGGCAATTCCCAAATCAACAGAAGTTGTGGTCACTCGCTATGAGCGTGGCATTGCCTACGTGCGTCCGTGGTCCGAAATGGCTGGAGAGGATTCGGAATCAATTGGCGATCAAAGCGGCAAACGCGCAGAGGAGCAGATCGAGCAATGAACGCTATTGTGGACCAATCCGAATCCGTTAAAGGCTTCAGGGCACTTGCGGCGTTGTTGTGGCTCGCGTTGCCGGCAAATGCGCTTCTGTGCACGCTCGTTTGGGGCCATCTTCCTTCTCGTGTCGCCACGCACTTCGGTTTCAATGGCCAGCCAAACGGCTGGACCACGCGCGAAGGTTTAGTCGTTTTTTCGCTTGTTATTGCGATTATCACCCTCACGGCGGCGACTTTTGTTTTGCTTAGAGTGCGCAAGCCCGATCCAACCGCCTGGTCACTGTTGTTCCTGTTTTACGTCGTTCTAGGCGTACAGCTTTGGGCCGAGAAAGCAGTAATCGACTACAACGTCGCTGGAACTCCAGTAAACATTGCGCCAGCGTTGCTCGCGCTCGTGAGTGTTGCAGTGCTGGTTATGCTGATTGCGCTTGTGAGCCGCCGCGGGACTGAACTGCCGGCCGCCAACCTCATCGCGGAAGAAAGGCATGCGTCGACTACGTGGGGTTTGCTGACGCTTTTTCCCGCCATACTAATGGCCATCATCGCGAGTAGCTTTCCGGCGACAGGCGCGCGAGTGGCCCTGACATTAGTCGCGATCCTCATGGCGGCGGCCGGAATCATGGCCTGGAGCGGTTTTCGCTACATTTTCATGCCGTCGGGCCTTGAGATTCGTACCCTTGGTTTTCGTCTGCGCTCGGTTCCTGTTTCCGAGATCGACAGCTACTCGGTCGGTCGTTGGAGAAGGCTGGGCGGCTACGGAATCCGGGGAGTAGGAAACATGCGCGCATATGTGTGGAGCAAGACAGGAGTAAGCATCAAGTTGAACGACGGCGAAGTTTTTCTCGGCCATGACGAGCCGGGAAGAATCATTCACGATCTGGACCTGATGACAAACCACAAAGGACACGAATGAACACAAGGGACCTGATCCTGGTGTGCATTCGTGCCCTTAGTGGTTCAGGAATTTGATTGATTGAGCCGGGGAGGAGGCAGTTATGTTCTTGAATCTTGCAATTGAGACATGGGTCTTTATTGGCCTTGGAGTTTTGCTGCTGGTCTTTTTGATGAGCTTTCTCGCGAGCCTTTATCGGAAGGCAGGTCCGCACGAAGCAATCGTCGTTTACGGCTTTCGCGGCAAGCGCGTGATCACAGGCCACGGAACAATCGTATGGCCAATGGTCGAAAATTTTCACGGACTCTCGCTCGAGCTGATGTCGTTCGACGTCGCGCCGCAACAAGACCTGTACACAAAGCAAGGTGTCGCGGTGACCGTCGAGGCGGTCGCGCAGATCAAGGTGAAATCCGATACTGAGTCGATCTGGACCGCGTCCGAGCAGTTCCTCACCAAGACTGATCAGGAGCGCGAGGGCTTGATCAAACTGGTCATGGAAGGCCACCTGCGCGGAATCATCGGCCAGTTAACGGTCGAAGAAATCGTCAAGCAGCCGGAAATGGTTTCCGACCGCATGCGTTCAACTTGCGCCGACGACATGAACAAAATGGGCCTCGAAGTGATTTCGTTCACCATCAAGGAAGTGCGCGACAAGAACGAATACATCATCAACATGGGCCGGCCGGATGTCGCGCGCATTAAGCGCGATGCCGATGTTGCTGCGGCGGAGGCGGACCGCGACACGGCCATCAAGCGGGCGCTGGCCACCAGGGAGTCGGCCGTCGCGAAAGCCCAAGCGGACCAGGAACGAGTGCTTGCTGAAACTCTTTCGCTGGCGAAACAAGCGGAAGCCCAGCGCGATCTCGAAGTGAAGCGCGCGCAGTTTCTCGAAGTCACAAAGCGTCAACAGGCGCAAGCGGACAAAGCGTACGACATTCAAACCAACATCATGCAGCAGCAAGTCATCGCTGAGCAGGTGAAGGTGCAGCAGGTCGAAAAAGAACAGCAGGTCAAGGTTCAGGAAGCAGAAATTGCACGCCGCCAAAACGAACTCATCGCGACCGTGCTGAAGCAGGCAGAGGTAGAGCGCCAGCGGATCGAGACGCTGGCCGCCGCCGAAAAACAACGCCTAATGGCCGAGGCGGAAGGCCGCGCCGCGTCAATCCGTCAGCAAGGTGAAGCTGAAGCGGAAATCATCTTCAAGAAAGGCGAAGCCGAAGCCAAGGCCATGAACGTGAAAGCCGAGGCCTACCAGGAGTACAACCAAGCCGCGGTCGTGGACAAACTGCTCACGAGCCTGCCGGAGGTTGTGAAAGCTATGTCCGCGCCGCTCGCGAATGTGGACAAGATCACCGTGGTTTCAACCGGAAACGGCGATGCTACCGGGATGAACAAGATCACCGGCGACTTCGCCAAGATGGCGGCGCAGGTCCCGGCGCTGTTCGAGTCGCTCTCCGGCATGAGCATGAATGAACTGCTGGGCAAGGTCCGCGCGATCGGCGACAAACCGCCGAAGCCGGACGTTTTGCCGCCAGCAAATGGCGGCGCGAAGAAGTAAGGCGAGATCCCCACCCTCTCGCAAAAAACGCGAGCAGGGTGGGGCAACCATGCGAATGTTACTGGAGGAAAACAACGGAGTAGAAATGAGACGACCATCGATGCAAATCGGATTGGGAATCGCGCTGGGCGCGGGAATCGGAATAGCCGTTGCGGTGGCCTTCGGAACAGGAGGCGCATGGCTGGCAATCGGTATCGCCATTGGCGTCTCAATCGGCGCGGCAATGGCGAGGAAAAAAGTTCAGCAAGAATCCCACTTCTCCCAATATCAGCGAGAAGTGGAGCGCCCACGGTTTTACTGAAAGCTGACGGCTGAGAGCTGACAGCTATGAAAGGAGTTCATCATGGCACTACTGGAGCGGGTTTCAACTTTAATTCGAGCGAATCTGAATGACCTTATCGACAAGGCCGAAGATCCGGAAAAGATGATCAAGCAGGTGATTCTTGACATGCAGAACCAACTCTTGCAGGTCAAGACACAAGTCGCAATTGCGATTGCCGACCAGCATCTGCTCGAGAAAAAGCACAAAGAGAACGAAGAGAAAATCGACGAGTGGACGCGAAAGGCGCAGCTCGCTGTCGGCAAGAAAGAAGACGACCTGGCGCGCGCGGCGTTGCATCGCGTCGAGAGCTATCGCGAAATGGCCGCGAGCTTCGCCCAGCAGGTTGGCGACCAGAAGGCGCAGGTGGAAAACCTGAAGACTGCACTGCGCAAGCTCGAACAAAAGCTCGCCGAAGCCGAAGCGAAAGCGGACGTTCTGGTGGCGCAACAACGACGTGCACGCGCTGTCGGCAAAGCGCACGACGCGCGTACTGCGATTCGTAACGGCTCAAAGAGTGCTGCGTTTGATCGCATGAAAGGCAAGGTCGCTCATAACGAAGCTGTGAGCCAGGCCAAATCTGAACTTGGCGCCGACGATGTCGAAGACCGTTTGACCGCTATGGAGAAAGAAGATCGCATCGAGCAATTGCTAGCGGAGATGAAGGCGAAGCACGCGTAATATCGCGGAACACTTTGGCGCGTGCTCTCTGGCTGTCATCCTGGGCGAAGCCCAGGATGAAAAAGCGTGGGCGTATGCCCCACATGCGTTTGCTATTCTGAACGCGGCTCAAACTTTATGCGTAAAGTCTTCCACTTCGACTCCTCTCCCGATCCTTACGTCGCCGACGCTGCAGTGCTCTGTTGCTTCGACGAGCGCATCCGACACACCGTACAAAAATTTCTAAAAAAGCAAGGTATACTTCGCCCGGACATGGTCATTGTTGCCGGTGGCGCGAAAACGCTGGCTTCGCCGCGAAATGACTTTGAGCGGGACTTCATTCTTGAGCAGGTGAGAATGTCGATCCTGCTGCACAAGACAGCGCGCGTCTACTTAATGAGCCACTCCGACTGCGCGACGTACGGCGGTTTGGCGGCGTTTGAGGGCGACCGAGAACGCGAATCAGCACACCACAAAAGCGAGCTTTGCCGCGCAGCTGACTTGATAAAAGCACGATTCCCCGATATTGACGTGGAATGTTTCTTCGTGAGTTTCGAGGGTGTGTTCGCCGCCTGCGGCAGGCGAGCCGATCAAGTCGCGTAATCTAGCTGCGGTACTCTTCTGCCAACGCGCTTTCGATTGCCACGCGCACTTTTTCCATCAGGCACTCTCGCGTACCGAATTCCGAAGGCTCAATCGGCTGATGAAAAGTAATGGTGACGAGTGTTGGATTGATCGAAAACCGCCCTTTCGGCATTGCCTCATGCGTGCCCGCGATGGTGACCGGCACGACCGGGACATTGCACTCTTCTGCCAAATAGAAGGGGCCCTTTTTGAACGGCAACAGCCTGCCATCGTACGAGCGGTGCCCTTCGACGTAAATCGTCATGTGAATTCCCTCTTTCACCACTTCGGTTGCGGCGCGCACGGCAGCGATTCCGGCGTCGCGATTGCCGCGATCCACCGGCACGAGCGATCCCATGCGCATCGCACGGCCTAGCACCGGCACTCTGAATAGCTCCTGCTTAACCATGACCGAAGTTCGACCAGGAATGCGTGGAATCAGAATTGGCGGATCGATGTTCGACACATGGTTCGACATGAAAACATACGTGCGCGAGCTGTCCAGTCGTTCAAGGCCAACCATTCGCACTCGAACCCCTGCGAGCCGAACACCAGTTTTCCCGATCCACGTGCCTGCGCGATAAAGCGGTAACACGTTGCCTGTGATGAAAGTCCACGGGAAGAAGAAGAGCGCGCAAATCGGCGCAGTTATCGCCCAGAATCCGAGCATAAGAATGGTACGGATCATCAGTGTGGCGACAGCCGGGCGCCGCGATCGAATAGCCATGCCTCGCGATTCGACTTCTGCTCGGGAGTAATCTCGGGCAAGTCTTCCAGGCGAAAAACATTCTGCTTGCGGCTGGCAAGCGTCCAGTGCAGTTCCCGTTCAATTGGACCGCGTTCAACCACGAGGTGCAGATCCGTTCCGGGCGCGAGTTTCGCAAGAATCGTTTGTAGGTCCCGGCTTCCGTGCTGCCCGTTTAGTTCTTTGATGACATCGCCGACACGCAGCCCAGCGTGGTCAGCATTGCTACCGGATTCGACTTCAGCAATCACCAACGGCTGATCGAACGCTCGTGTTGCCACGAATCCCGGGTCTGCAAAGGAAAGTTCGCTTTGACTCACGCGAAGTCCTACGTGATGAAAAAAACTGTCCCATGGGATTTCGTCTACACCGCTGACATATTTCTGGAAGAAATCACCGAAGTCGGCATGACACAAGGTTTCTACTGCTTCACGAATGCCTTCAGAGTCGTGGAAGAACTTCCCTTTTTTCGCATAGTTCACGTTTAGCCATTGAAATAAATCACGCAGCGACACTCGATCGTTCGTTGCTTCGCGCATCTTCAGGTCAAGCAGCACCCCAAGCAACTCACCTTTGTTGTAATAGGAAATGCTGCGAGCAGGGGAGTTGTAATAAGGATATTTTTCCAGCCATGCATCGATGCTCGACTGCTCGGCCGATTGCGAAAGCCGCGCCGGACGCGCCTCCAGTTCGGTCAATTCTTCGCTGAGATGCTTCAGATATCCGCGCTCATCCAGCAGTCCAGCACGCAGTTCTATATACCCTGCCACGGTGCTGTCCACGCCTTCACTGAACCAGAGTGATGGCGTGTAGTTTTCTTTTGTGTAGTCGATGGGCTCGAGTGATTGCGGACGAATGCGCTTAACGTTCCAGAGATGAAAAAATTCGTGCGCAGTGATGCCTTCGAACCGGTCGAAATCTTCGTTTACGTAGCTAGCGCGCAGTGTGATCGCAGTGCCATAAGCATGTTCCATTCCCCCGCCGCCAGCAGACTCGGGAAAATGATAAATAAAGGTATAGGTCTCAAAGGGACGGTCGTTCATCCATTCGGTTTCGGTCGAAACGATCTTTTTGATCGCGGGAACGATTTTGTCGAGAATAGCGGCTGCACTGCGATCGTCCACCACAACGCGGTAGTTGCCGCCCGCAGCAGCGAAATCACGCTCGCCAAAGTTAGAGATTTCAACCGGCGAATCGACTAACTGGTCATAGTTGGGTGCCGAGTACGCATTCCCATATTGTCTGAGAGACGTTGCAATCTTCCACCCGGCAGGAATGTCGCGGAATTCGACCGATACGGGAGCGGCACGCTCGCCTTCTATGTAACATAAAATTTCAGCGAAATTAAAAAATGCATGTTGCGGGTTGAAACTCGCGCCGAAAGGCCCGGGATTGTTGCTGAACATCTCGTACTGAACGCGTGCTCCCTTGCTTGCACCGGTGATCTTCCAGCGGCTTTTGTTCAGTTCCAAGACGGTAAGCGTGTCGCCAGTTGAATTCGCCGCCTTAATCCAATTCATATTCTGCGAGAAATCGCGCACCTGGTAGAGTGCGTTCCAGACTGGCAACTGCAATTCGCGCTCGCTCTTTCCCGCAGGGACATCGATTGCGACATGCACCAAATGCTTATCGGCATTGACCAGAGTGACTGTGTAGCGAATCGGCGTCGCGGAAAAGGCGAAGCCGCAGAAGAAAAGCAGGACGCAGCCAACTCGGAAACTCACCCCACTCATTTGCGCCCACTCGATGCAACCGGAGAGCGCATCGATTGCAGCCTTTGCGGCAGCTTCTCATAGATTCCATCAAAGCCGCCGTTCGAAAGAATAGCCACAACATCTCCGGGCTGCATTTCTGGCGCGGTGAGGCGCACGATACTTTCGACATCAGTAACCACGCGAGCGTGACGATTCAGACGCTCGACATCTTTCGCGACTGAGGCAACGTCAAGGCGTTGCGACTCGGGAATCGACTCGGACTTGAAGACATTTGCGATGACGACTTCATCGGCGATCGCAAGGCTTTGCGCAAGGTCTTTCTGGAACACATTGCGACGAAGGGTATTCGAGCGTGGTTCGAGAATCGCCCACAGTCGCCGGCCTGGATAGCGCGAGCGGAGAGCATTTAAAGTGACCGCAATTGCCGTTGGATGATGCGCAAAGTCATCGATTATCGTGATGCCGTCAATTTCAGCTTTGACTTCTAATCGCCGCTTTACGCTCTTAAATGCCTTCAGCGCCTCGGCAATGGTGCCAACAGGAATTCGATAACTTGCGGCCAATGCGGCGGCCGCTGTCGCATTCCAAACGTTGTATTCGCCAGCGAGCGGGAATTCAAATTCCGCCCAGTGCTTACCATCCCGCAGAACTGACCACTTCGTACGGTCTGGCTCGAACTTCAAATTGCTTATGCGCCACGCTGCTTTCTCCGTATTGCCGTAACGCTCAATCGGACAAAATGCGCGCGCAATGCAACGCTCAACACTTTCTCCGTTGTCGAATGCAATGATGCGCCCGCGCCGCG
>DAIPJJ010000133.1:0-12077 GCA_036770325.1 Terriglobales bacterium | reverse complement strand
GCGGATTGAGTTCGCTTGACAATGTCAGGCACGTCCTCTTTTTCGTTCGATTGTGCTAAGGAGTTGTAGCTGGTGAGAAAAAATATGCTCGCAGTGGATAGTAACGCTGCGTTCTTGAATCCGCCCATGATCCACTTCCTCTTGCTGTTGGATCGTTTTCCTGTTATTCGAACCCGAGAACGTCGATGCCGCCACCGACCCAGAAACTTGTCGAGGCGGAATACCCTACAACGTCTCTCCGGATCAGTCCGAATGGATTAACGGCGTATTCAGATGCGAAAGCGATGCAGCAAGTTGGAGCCTGAACTCTCCTCAAAAAACGCATTGTCCATTAATCCGGAGTTCCCGAGCCTCAGCAACCCTGAATAGCGCATCGCGCGGGACTCAATCAGACTTGGCCCACGTTGCTGATGCTGGCCTGCTCGTGATCAGGTGAATGAATGATGAGCTCATCGACAACCGTGGCGATCAGTGCCGCTGTTGGGACTGCGACGATTGCTCCCAGCAATCCAGCCAACTCGCCCCCGATCGTAAGAGCAACTATGACCGAGATGCCGGGCAGATCGACGGTGGCGCGCATTATGCGCGGTGTGAGATAAGCACTCTCCACTTGTTGGTAAATGGCGTAGAAGATCACGACCCCCAACAGCTTAGTCCAGGAATCCAGGGCAGCGATTATTCCCGCAAGGATCACTGTCAATATTGGACCGAGAATGGGGACGAAGTTCGCGACACCGGCAAAGACGGCGATTGCGTAAAAGTAGCGTACCTTGAGTAAACCAAAAAACAGGGCGGCAGATGATGCCAGGATCAACATCAGCAGCACCTGCCCATGCAGCCATCCTTGCATTCGAGTAGCACCGTGTTGCAAGGTACGGGCCAACTGGTCGCGTTTATTGGCCGGAAAAAGGGAAATGGCCCAGCGGAACGCACGATGACCATCCAGCAGGAAGTAGGCCGTAAGCAGCATCACCGAGAGCAGCCCTAACAGGCCACCCATCATTTGCTGAACGAAACCAAACGCGTGTTGAACGCCCGTTTGGATCCAACGCTGAACTGTGCCCTCGTTGAGGCGAGAGGCTACTAAATCTCCAAAAGGTAAGTGGCTGAATTTTTGCCGTACGGACTGGAGATCCTTAGGGACATCTTGGATCATCTGATTTGCGTCCCCAGCAATAGGCGGGACAGCAAGCGTGAGAAACAGCACAATTCCGGCGACGATCATTGCGGCAACAATAAGGATTGCCGCACCACGTCTGGGCGACCAGCGCCCCACGCGCCAATGCTGAACCCAGCGTATCCAGGGTGCAAACACAACCGCAAAGATGATGCTGACGAAAATCAGCAATAGCGCCTGACGCACCGCGTATGCAATATAGATGAAAGCGGCGAGAAGCAGACCGACGATCACCGCCCGACTGAAGGAGCCACTTCGCATAGCTGTTGGATGATCAACCGCAGTCTGCTGGAGAGCTGCCAGAGGACTCGCAGGCCGTACTCGCCGGTGTGAGGACCAGTTCGCTTGGCTTCCAGAAACTTGGCGAAATTATTTCGACGATTCACGGTAAAAGGTGACGCGTCTCGGCGATCCGCGAGACGCGTTCCTTTTGGCTAAGGTGGCAGGATCTAGGCGGCTAGGCCGACAACTTCGGGCTGGCGCTTAACCGCGACGATTCGTAGACGCCTCGTCCCGGACGGAACGGGCCACTCCACGACGTCGCCAACCCGATAACCCAGTAAAGCCGTGCCTATTGGCGCCAGCACTGAGATGCGGTTCTTGCCTGCATTGGCATCAGCCGGAAAAACGATGCGATAAGCAACTTCATCATTCCGGTCGAGATCCTTCACGCGCACGTGTGAGTTCATGGTTACTACTTCATCATTCAACTCACTTCCACTCACAATGCTCGCTCGTTCAAGTTCCTGTTCCAGAGCATCGAGCGTTTCAGTTTCATGGCCGAATTGCCTTCTTGAGTTAATCAGGCGCAGCAAGCGCTCATAATCGTTTTCGGTAATTACAATATTCCCGGTCTTCACTATTCCTCCTCCTTTCTTGAGTTACTCCGGTCCGATGGGCGAACGCCACTGCCGGAGCTTATCTTGAGCACAGCTCCTGACTGTCCTGGAGCACTGTTCAAATTGCTTTCACGTGCTTGGACTGTCGGTTTACGGCTTGATGGATCCGTTTAAAGTCCCATATACCCTTCATCCGTCTATGCGGATCGAGGTCGTGAGCATATGGATTCCTGCGGACGTGATGCGGGTGAACGGTCACGTGGACGTGCTTCATCCCGAGCCAATTTCGCTTGCGTATGGCGATGATCTCGAGAGCATTAAACCCTCGTAACTCGACCCTTCGCAGGACTTTTCTTACAGCTTTCCGAAGAGCCGCATAGGATGTGAACGCAAATGCGCTAGCCTCAATCTTCGGTACGAAGAATAAGAAGTACCAACCGATTTTGCGGAGCGACCTATACAGCTCGTAAGCATTCACCCCCTCAATCAAGTTCCACCCGGCTATGCGACGTTTGGGGTACGCAAGCTGTGGGACTTCGGACTTCAGCCCCAGCTTTGATCAGCACAGTGCCTGGGCGCAGCAGCCGCACAGACCCGATCACGGTAGTTGACGAGAGCGGCCGGACAGTAGCTATGGATTTCTGGCGTCGATCTTGCCGGATTCTTGCAGTTTGAACCATGGTTGTACTCCGAAAAAGCATTTTCCCCGTTGGGTCTGGAATTACATGTATGCATCAGAGCAGCGCCACCTGTACCGGCTACGCGAAGTCCAACACACGTGGCCGATGCAGCTATGCACCTAAATGCACCAGCGTAAACACCGCGGCAAGAGTCGCGGCTCCGCCAAGAATGGCAAGTGCGAATTGCATCAACGGCCCAAAACTGGCGCCATACTCCTGCTTTCTGAACTGCTCTAAGTTTTGAAACTTCATTTCGCAACCTCCATTGATGTAATCTTGTGAATGTGATTCGTGCGCGTCTTTATGCGACCAGCCGCACCGAGTCGCGGCCTACTCGAGAGCTCCTGATCCGTTCCAACTCCCGGCCGAACTGCCTTCCGATTTTTCCCGCCGCACGATCGACAGCCGCGAACAGATCGGAATCGGTTTGCTCGGCGATTACCTGTCCAAAGGGCACCACCTCCGCTCGGATCCTGCACTGGTTGCCAGAGGGGCCGTCAGGTCTAATTCGCACCGTAATGTGCCCTACGCGCCGTCCGAATCGGCCTAACGTGAAGCGAAGCCGCCTTTCAACGTAGTTTTTGATCGCGTCCGAGGCATCAGCATCGTTGACGTTAACTCGAATTCGCATTCATCCCTCCTCGCTACAATTGACTGTAGCCTGATGTGCTCGTAAACAAAACTATATAAATGTGCAGCGATTGGTAATAAGTTGTTAACAATTGTTAGCCCCTGGATGGAATAGCTGAACTACCACCATCTCTTCTATTTCCGGTTAAACTGCGCTCTAGGATTTATTGGTGCGCGCCCGTGACAACGACCCATCTTGCGATCCGCCTAAAGGGTTGGACTTTGTCAAGGCCTCCCGCACAACCACCACAGTCTGGATCGCATCTAGGTGCGACAGGTACAAAGTAGGTCCTTTAATCTGTCAATGCGAAAATCCGCGACAAAAAGCGCACTGCAAATCGAGTCGGCGCCAGCCAAGATGATTGATTGGACCAGATTCAAAACGCTGTGCCCGCTGTGTCGGGCAGAAGTTTTCGTCCTGAAATGTAAGCCCCAAGGCCTCGAGCATCTGGGCTGTCCCCAATGCTCTGGCGTGTTTTCGATTGTTCCAAAAATGGCTAAAAAGAAACCTGCACGTCGGGCAGCTTAGAAACCGAGGAACACGGCCAACCTCTCCCGCCGATAACGCGCTTCTAACTACCGTATACAACCAGCTCTCTTGGCTTCCCATCAAAGCAGAGTTCCTGGATCCGATCGCTCATTCCTGGGTTGCGCACTATGGAATGGAAAACTCGCCTAATAGCTACAAGCTGTGTTCTTGCATCCCTGTTCTCAGGTGGTTGTGGAGGGACCAGCTCAAGCGGGCCCTCGCAGCCGCCACCCCCTGGCTCGATTTCTGTTGCGGTTCAGCCAACGTCAGCGACGATCCAGATTGGATTGACCCAGCAATTCAGCGCAACAGTTTCAAACACCGGCAATACGACTGTTGCTTGGTCAGTTAACGGGATTTCAGGTGGTAATGCAGAGTTGGGAACCATTTCGAGCAATGGCCTGTATACTGCTCCGGCTTCGGTCCCCACGCCAGCCGACTTGACCATAACCGCCGTATCGCAGGCTGATACCACGAAGTCAGCAACGGCAAGCGCGACCGTGCTATTCCCGCAGTTTCGACACGTCTTCCTGCTGATGGAAGAAAATCACGCCTACGCCGACGTCATCGGCAATCCTTCTCTTCCCTATTTGAACAGCCTCGCGACCACCTATGGCCTTGCGACCAATTATTTCGCCAACACCCATCCTTCGATCGGCAACTATTTCATGCTGACAACCGGGCAGGTGATTACAAACGACGATACCTACAACACCACGGTGGACGCGGATAACCTGGTGCGCCAGTTAATTGCCGCAGGCAAGACCTGGAAGTCATATGCCGAGAGCTTGCCATCCGTAGGCTACACAGGAGGCGATCACTATCCTTACCTGGCTCGGCACAACCCGTTTTCGTATTTCTCGGATGTGCGCAATAGCAGCTCGCAAGCTTTGAACCTGGTCCCATTCACCCAATTGGCGACTGATCTGGCGAACAATCAATTGCCGGACTTCGGATATATCATTCCCAATGCCGAACACGACGCGCATGACTGTCCGGATGGAACGGCGAACTGCACGGATACCGTAAAGCTGACCACTTTGGACTCATGGCTTCAGGCCAATATTGATCCATTGATCGCGAGCCCTGCCTTTCAGCAGGACGGATTGTTGATCATCACTTTCGATGAATCAATCGACTCGGATACGCAGCATGGCGGCGGCCACGTTCCCATGCTCTTGATCAGCAGCAAAGCCAAGCTGAAGTTTCAGTCAGCAACGTTGTTTCAACACGAAAGCACCTTACGAACGCTGGTTGAGGCGACGGGGGCATCCGGATTACCTGGTGCTTCCGCAGGCGCCGCAGATATGGGCGAATTCTTTCCATAATCCGCTCCAAGCGAACGCGAATACAGCCGGTCGGTCTACGCGGACATCTCCTTCTGTTGTTCTTTCATCTGTTCTCCAGATTCGGACAAAATTGGCAAGCATTCCTCGTCACAGGCGGATCAAATCATGGGTTGCGCTCGCACTCTCGTTCGCGGCCGGATTCGCTGACATCGTCGGCGCACTAACCATTTATGATCTGTTCACCGCTCACATTTCAGGCACCTCAGTAAGACTGGCGCAGCATTTAGCCGAGCGGAGTTGGCGGGCCTCGGCGTTAGCGATCATCATCGTCGTCGCATTCTTCTTGGGATCATTGCTTGGGCGGGTATTGATCGAAGCCGCGCAGCGCCGAGGCTTTAAGCGAGTAGCCTCAGTTACGCTTGCCCTTGAGGTCCTGTTCTTACTTGTTGTAATTGGGTTCGGGAACTGGAGCGCCGCTCAAGATGCTCTGAAAACCTTTTCCACGATCGCCGCTTTACTGGCGATACTTGCTGCATCCATGGGCCTGCAAACAGCCAGCCTGACGAAAATCGGGCCCCTCACCGTCCACACAACTTTTGTCACCGGCATGATCAACAAGCTCGCCCAACTCGTTTCGTTATGGCTTTTTGGTACGCATGATTTGCATTTTGGCTATAACCCAAAGTCAAATGAGAACCTGCAACGTGAGGTAGGCAAGAACGCCCGGCAGATACGCTTCTTTTTTTCGCTCTGGCTCTTGTACTCAGGAGGAGCGGCGTGCGGAACATTTTCGGCTCACGCACACCAGTTCAACGCGTTTTACTATCCCTGCGCAATTCTGCTGGCAGTGGTGCTCGTTGACCAGGTGCGGCCACTTTCGATTGAAGAAGAACAGGAGCAGGTGGAATAAGCAAAGCTCGTACCCTACCGAAAGCGCCGGATAAATAAGGAGTGGCGTTCGGCGCGGTAGAAACCGACAACATAAATGACTGGCTTGCCATTGGCCGAGTAGATGACTTGCCTTATCCGCATGACGGGAGCGCCACGCGGAAGACGCAGAAATTGCGACACTCTGCCGTCTGCCGCTGTGGCATCGACTTCTTCGTCAGCGTAGGTGAGTTGCACGCCGTAGTCATGCTCCAGCCTGGCAAATAGAGAATTGCGCCCCAGGCCGTCACGAACAAGCCCCGCAAATCGTTCCGCCGGCAGGTAGCAGGTTTCAAGAGCAAAGGGTTCGTCTGAGGTGTGCCGCAGACGTTCGATCTTTATCACTCGGCTCGTGGCAGGCAGCATGAGCCGGGCTGCGATTTCGTCTTCCTGCTCGATGATTTTTGCAGTGATGACCTTGGAGGCTGCGGCCAACCCCCGGCTGGCCATCTGCTCCGTATAGCTCATTAACTTGTTGAAGTGAATGCGCGGAGGCGCAACGAAAGTGCCTGCGCCCCGACGACGCTCGACAAGGCCCTCGCGCTCCAGACCGGCAAGCGCGTGACGAGCCGTCATCAGGCTAACGCGATGGATACGTGCCAGTTCGCGCTCGGAGGCGACCGCATCACCCGGCCTCAGATCGCCACCATCAATCCGCTCGCGAATTGCGCCCTGAATTCTCTGGTATGCCGGCAATGTCTTGTGACCATTGCTGGAAGCCTGGCTCATAGTGGTTTGATAGAGAGTCTTCTGCTATATAGCGAATGCAAACGGAAAAGTAAAGCAATAATCAAAACCAGCTCACAAGGTCACGTGAGAAGCGTTATATAGCAGCTCTGGCCTTTGGAATATCGATTTTGCGCCACATGGCTGCACTCAACCGGTGCATAGCATGTCTGGACTGCTACTTACCTGTACTCAGATCTATAGTGTACCGGCCCCTTTCCCCCCCGCAAGCGCACTCTCTTCGGAACCGCTATAGAGCTATTTCTTGGAGGCGAAACTCAACTTTTCCACACATTCTGAATTTTTTGCTTGACCACGCACGTTCGTCTGCTATATAGCATCTCCATCCTCATTTTGTGGAAATGATTCTGCGGAAAACAAAGTTCCTCCCGGAGGTTCTCTCATGAGCGCACGAAAGCTGCTCTCGCTCACCGTTTTATTCTTCGCCGCCACCGCTTGCCTCGGCCAGGAGTTGGCATCAACTCTGACCGGAACCGTTACTGACCCCAGCGGCGCCGTAATCGCCGGCGCAACCGTTGTTGTTCACAACAATGACACCGGAGCTGACGTGCGTGTCGCAACAACTACGAGCACGGGAAATTTCAACATCACAAACATTCCAGCGGGCCGCTACACAGTCACGGTCAAGAGCAGCGGATTCAAGACCTACATTGCGCAGGACGTCACGCTGAACGTTGCCGAAAAGCACACGCTCAACGTGCAGCTCAACACTGGCGAAGTGAGTGCCACCATTGAGGTTGCAGCGGAGAATACTCCGATACAGACCACCACCGCAGAGCAGTCGGGCACCGTCACCGGCGAGCAGGTCCGGGAGTTGGCGCTCAATAACCGCAACTTTGAACAATTGGTTTTGCTTCAGCCCGGAGTTGCGAACCAGCTTGGCGATAAGGTCGGATTCGGCCTGAGCAACAACACAACGATTTCAATTAATGGCGCGCGCACGGGCGCAAATAACTGGACCGTTGACGGAGCTGACATCAACGACAGCGGGTCGAACGGAACACTGCTCAACACGCCTGGAATCGATGCTATCCAGGAGTTCACGTTGAAGCGCAGCAACTACGACGCATCATTCGGACGAAGTGGGGGCGGCCAGATCGTGGTGGCAACCAAGTCCGGGACGAACCAGTTCCACGGCAGCGCGTACGAGTTCAATCGCAATAACTTTTACAACGCAAACACCTTTGATAATCGCGCGGCTATCGCATCGGGCGCTGCTCCGTCTGATTTTCCGACTCCTATCGAGCGCTACAACGACTTCGGGTTTACTCTTGGCGGGCCGTTGTTTATTCCTAAGGTCTATCATCCACAAAAAAACAAGACATTTTTTTTCTGGTCTGAAGAGTGGCGCAAAGCAACTACTCCCGGTTCGCGCACAGTGACTGTCCCCACGGCCCAGCAACTGCAGGGTATCTTTACCTCGCCAATCCCGGTTGCGCCCGCAGGTTGCGTTGCCGCTGCTGGTGGGACTTTCACAATCAGTTCTTCCTGCTATAGCCAGAACGCCAACGCTTATCTCAGTGGCTTCATGGCGGGTTTCCCCGGCAACGGACAGGGGAGCCTGGTTGAGAGCTTCAGCTCGCTCAATAACTATCGCCAGGATATTATCCGGCTCGACCAGAACGTGGGCGATAAAGTCCGCCTCTATGCTCGGTTCATGCAGGACTCCGTCCCGCAGAGTTTCCCCTTCGGTCTTTGGGGAACGAACAATTACCCGGGAGTTGAGACCACGCAATTGAACGCACCGGGCCGAAACCTGGTCATCAACGCCACCGCACAGATATCCTCGCGGGTCGTAAATGAAGTTGAGTTTGTGGACTCCTACGGCGCTATCAATTCTGTACTAACCAATGCCATCGCCGACTCGACTACGTTCACGGGCCAATTGACAAATAACACGCAGTTTCCAGATCCGTATGGTCGCGCTCCGAATATTAACTTTGGTTCAGGAGCAGTGGGTCTGGGCAACACCAGCGCTCCTTATTTCGAGCGCAACAAAGACAAGAACATTTTCGATAACTTGTCGCTGCAACACGGCAACCACACCATTCGTACCGGCTTTACCGCAATGTGGATGACAAAAACGGAGAACGGCTCCGGCGGTGCTGCTACCTTCAGCTTCTCCGGCGCTAATGGAGATCCGGAGTTCGCGAACTTCCTCCTTGGACAAGCTGACAGCTATACGCAGCAGAGCAAAGACACGATTCCGTTCCTCCACTACGTGAACTTCGAGGCATATGTCCAGGATGATTGGAAGATTACCCCTCGCTTGACGTTGAATTTGGGCGTACGGTACAGCTTCTTCCCATCGCCAGACGACAAAAACAATACGCTGGTGAATTTCGATCCAAACGTGTTTAACTTGGCAAACGCTCCAGTCATTGATCCTGCTACCGGACAAATGGCGCCCGGCAACAATGCAGCCACTTACGCCAACGGCTTGATCTTCCCGACTGGCACGGCATGCACCACCGCTAAAGCAATCGGCCCGCTGGTGACCTGCTCGCCATTCGGCAAGGTTGTCAATCCCAACTCGAACAACAACTGGGGACCGCGGATCGGTATCGCCTATGACCCGTTTGGCAATGGAAAATGGGCGATCCGCGCAGGCTACGGTCTTTTCTACGATCGCACGTTGAACGGTATTTGGGAGCAGAATGCATTCGTCGATCCTCCCCTGGTTCAAACTTCAACCGTGAATAACAACGGGACATCAAGCTTGAATCTGTTCGACAATCCGACGTCTGGCGCGGCCGCCGGTCCGCCGCTCGGCCCGAGTTCGCTGACGGTCACTGGAAATCCCACGTTCAAAGTCCCCAGCTATCAGGACTACAACATCTCAGTTCAGCACGAACTTATGCACAATACGGTCCTCGAAGTCGGCTATGTGGGAACCAAGGGCACGCATTTGTTAGGTGACATGAACATCAACCAGCCAACGCTGGCTGCACGTTTGGCGAATCCCACCGTAGATGCGAACGCGTTGGTGCCGTATCCCGGATATCAGGCCATTGTTTCTCGCAACCCGGTATTCACCAGCAACTACAACTCGCTGCAGGTTTCGTTGAATCGGCGATTCTCAAAAGGTCTGACGCTCGGCGCTGCCTACACCTGGTCAAAACTCCTGACCAACAATCCCCAGGACCGTAGCCTTGGCGTAGCGGACGCATACAATCTCAACGAGAACTATGGTCTATCGACACTTAACACGCCTCAAATTTTCGTATTGAGCTACGTGTATGACTTGCCCTTCTACCGGAATCAAACCGGGCTTGTTGGGCACGTCCTCGGTGGCTGGGAGATTTCCGGAATTACCAACTTCCAGAGTGGTCAATCGACGACAGTAACCCAGGGCGGTGTTGACCCATTTGCGAACGCCGCGAACAACAATTCGGGTTTGAATTTGGCGCGTGGAGCCACTGCGCAAATCCGAACTGATCTGGTTGGCGATCCTCACGGACCAAAGACCGTCACCGAGTTCTTCAACACGGCAGCGTTCGTTCAGGCGAGCGGACACTTTGGTACCGAGCGGCCTGGTACGGTTCTGGGGCCCGGGTTCCAGTTATGGGACATTTCGCTCATCAAGAACATTCGTTTCGCGGAGCGCGCGAGCTTGCAGCTTCGGCTTGAGAGCTTCAATGCATTCAACCATGGAAGCCCGAGCGGAATCGATACCAACATCAACAGCGGTACCTTTGGCCAAGTCAACGCGTGGCACGATCCTCGCACCGTACAACTCGGAGCCAAGATCAGGTTCTAGGTTGGCTCGAACTTCAACCCTTGGGCGCAGGGAATCTATCCTGCGCCCGTTTTGTTAAGCTCATCGTTGTGCGCTGGTTGTTAATTACTGCTGCTGCCTGCGGCCTGTCTGCCGCGTCCAATCCGCTGCTTGCATTCCAATCGGAAGGCTCTCACTCAGCTTCCGCTTCGGCGACCGTCGAGCCGAACTTGCGTTCACTCCTGCTGCAGGGAATTCAGGCGATGCATCAGGGCGACAACGCTTCCGCTGAAAAGTCCTTTCGGCAGGCGCTTGCAATCGACCCGAATTCTCTCGACGCCCTAAACAATCTGGCAATCGTTCTTTCGCGCTCGGGCCGGCCTGCCGAGGCTGTGCCCTTCTACAAGAAGGCCCTCAGTATTCGGCCAGACCCGGGCACCAGACGAAATCTCGCTATCGCTTTCTTCAAGTCGCAAAAATACGCTGATGCTTGGCGGATCTTGCGCCCAATGGCAGCCATGCCTTCGGCTGATTTTCAGGTGCTTGACCTCGCTGGCTTTTCGCTTGTCGCGCTCGAACGGTACCAGGAAGCTGCGCAATATCTAGAGCGCGCAAATCAAAAGCAACCAACCGATCTCGAAACTCTCGACATGCTTGGCAAAGCTTACTTGCATGACAAAAACTACAAAGCACTCACCAGTGTTTTCTCGAGAATCATGCAAACAAATCCGAACTCAGCTTCGGCCCACATGATGATGGGAACAGCCTACGACCAGATGGACCAAAGGGCCGATGCCATCAAGGAGTATCAATTGGCGGAGAAAGCTGATCCGAGCTTGGCAGGCGTGCACTCGGGCCTGGGATACTTGTATTTCCGGCAAGGCGACAACGATTCAGCCGAGAAAGAGTTCCGTGCCGAGTTGAATCGGTTTCCGGATGATCCGTCGTCAAATTGCTATCTCGGAGAAATTCTGCTGAACAAAACTAATCCGGCGGCCGCCGAGCCGCTATTCCTCGCGGCAATCAAGTCAAATCCGCACTACGTCGAGGCGCTTTTAGGATTGGGAAGAACTGAAGTTGCCTTGAAGCACCCCGATGCAGCGATCGAACCTTTGCAAAAAGCAGTCTCGATCGATCCTGACAATTTTCAGGCGCACTACGTTCTGGGCACAGCCTACCGTGAGCTAGGACGAATCGCCGAAGCGTCCAAAGAACAAAAGCTGTCGTTGGCAATTCAGGAAAAGCAACGGCTGGCAGCGATCAAGAAAAATCAGAATCCATAAACACGCGTTCGCCTTGCCAGGAAAATCGAGGTGAATTGCTATATTTTGAAAGAGAGCAGTTCACATCGAGGAAGAATGCAAAACCGACTGGGTATCGCAGTACTCTTATTTGTCGTTGGCCCGTTTTCTTTTTCACAAAATAGTCAGCAGCCAGCAAGGCCTTCCTGGGCCTCTGTTCCCCAGGAAAGCGACTCGGCGACCCGCGCCTTTCCGCCCCAACTCAGAAAGGAACTCGTACAGATTCGCGACGCTGCTCTC
>DAIPJJ010000278.1:0-3837 GCA_036770325.1 Terriglobales bacterium | reverse complement strand
ATGCCACCGGCACAGCCAAGGGCATCATTGAGAGCTTGAAGCCCGCGAAATAGGCGCCTGCCATAAGTGAACCGGGTTTGGAGAAACTGACCACAACCGCAATGGTTGACCTCGTCGGTGTCGGCTTGAATGCCACCGACACTCTGATGCGCGTACCGGAACTTCCCAGCTCAGGATCGAAAGTCGAATTGAAAACGGTGGACGTTCTTCCCGGCGGACAGGTCGCAAGCGCAGTTATTGCATGCCAACGGTGGGGCCTGCGTACCCGGTACGTTGGGAAACTCGGAGACGATCCGGCGGCAACACTGCATCGCGATGAGTTTGCACGCGCGGGAGTGGAGGCGCAGATTCTTCAGGCTGGTGGATGCGCAAGCCAGCAGGCATTCATTCTGGTCGATCAGCACGGAGAGCGTACGGTTTTGTGGCGGCGTGATGAGCGGCTTGCGTTGCGACCGGAAGAACTGAAGCGCGAATGGGTCTTAAACGCGCGCGCGCTGCTCGTGGATGGATACGACACAGCCGCCGCGCTTAGAGCTGCGACGTGGGCGCGGGAAACTGGGATTCCGGTAATCGCTGATTTTGATGATGCCTATTCCGGAATCGAAGAGCTGATGAGGATGATTGATTATCTCATCGTGAGCCGCGATTTTCCGCGGCGAATCTGCGGCGAGGAGCAGTTAGAAAAATCCTTGCCAATCTTGAAGACGCGCTTCGGTTGTCGGATCGCAGCTGCGACGCTCGGGACCGAAGGTGTGCTGGCGTGGGACGGGGAGAAATTTCATTATGCATGCGCGTATCGAGTGGATGCGGTCGATACGACTGGAGCGGGGGATATCTTTCATGCGGGTTTCATCTATGGCTTGCTGCAAGACTGGCCTCTCAACGGGCAACTTGAGTTTGCGTGCGCCGCTGCGGCCCTGAACTGCACGGCGCAAGGGGCGCGCGGAGGGATTCGTGCGGTTGCAGAAATCGAGAAGCTGATAAAGAGCGGCGAACGCTATCCGAGGTCGCAGGTTCCTTGAGCGGCTACCACTCGCGTGGGCAGGTCACGTAAGAACCGTTGAGTTCCGTTACTGATTGGCAGCCAAGAAGCCGGAGTGTGCGCTCCACATCGCTGCGGAGAATCTGAATTGCACGCGTGACTCCTGCCTGCCCGGCCGCGGCAAGGCCGTATGCATAGGCACGGCCGACCAGAACGGCGCGAGCCCCCAGGCAAAGCGCTTTCACGATGTCGGCGCCACGGCGAACACCGCCATCCATCAGAACTTCTGCCTGACCGCCCACCGCGGCAACAATTTCCGGCAGCGCACGGATGGTCGGCGAAACACAGTCGAGCTGGCGTGCGCCATGATTGGAAACTACGACTGCCTTTGCGCCTTCATCCACTGCTCGACGCGCATCATCACCGATCAGCACGCCCTTGATCACGATTGGGCCGGGCCAGGATTCGCGAATCCACTTCATGTCTTTCCAGGAAACTGCGCCGCGTCGCAATGAGTCGGCAACATCAATCATTGGCATGGGACCTTTGCCTGGGATGACAACGTTCTCGAGTTTCGGAACACCACCGTCGAGCACGAAGGAGACAAGCCACCCCGGGCGGGACAATACCTGCGGCAGAAACGGAATTTTTGCGAAGATGCCATTGCCCAATAACTCCGGAACGCCGTTTCGCGGATCGCGTTCTCGCAGACCACCGACAGCGGTGTCAACCGTGACCACCAGTGCGGAAAATCCTGCCTTGCGTGCGCGATCGATCGCACCTTCCGCCGCTTCTCTGCCGCCCATCAAGTAAAGCTGATACCAGGCGAAACCTTTTGTGCCGGCTTTCACGTTTTCCAGCTTGTGGCCGGAGATCGTAGAGAGAATGTAGCCAGTTCCGGCTTCGCCTGCGGCGCGAGCTGCTGCAACTTCCCCCTCGGGATGCATCAGGCGGCTGTAGCCAACGGGTGCCAGCATGGCTGGGAAGCTGATTTCATGTCCGAGAACGGTTGTGCGTAGATTGCACTCGTCGATTGCGACGGCCTGGCGGGGACGAAAAATAATTTGCTCAAACGCTCGGCAATTCTCGCGAAGGGTTACTTCACCTTCCGCTCCACCATCGAGGTAGTCGAAAACGGCCTTCGGCACTCTCTGCTCGGCAATGCGGCGGAGGTCTGCGATATTCACTACGTGTGAAGGTGAAAGACGGCCCATGTTGGTCTAGATATTCAGTTGCGATTTTTCGGCGACGTTAATGCCATGCGATCAATCAAGCTATCGCATTGTGCAGGTCGTCGCAAATTGGCGCGCGCCAGATTTAACATAGCGAAATGATTGCGCGACATTGGCGAGGATGGACGAAACCTGAAGACGCGGGCGCGTATGAGAGCTTGCTAAAGAGCAAGGTGATTCCGGGCCTGAAGGCGATCCGTGGTTATCGCGGCGGTTACATGCTCCGCCACGACGCCCCAGGAGAAGCGGAGTTCGTGGTCGTGAATTTCTTCGAATCGCTCGATGCTGTGCGCGAGTTCGCCGGACCTGATTACGCAACTCCGGTGTTTGAGCCGGAAGCAAAGCGACTGCTTACCAGATTTGATTCCGTGGCAAAACACTATGATGTGCGCAACATCGAAGGCGCGAACGGCGCACGGTAAACGGCGTTTATACTTCCTGATCCAAGTAAGCGGGAACAAAACAGCATGAAATATCGACCACTAGGCCGTACGGGATGGAATGTTTCGGAGATCAGCTTTGGAGCGTGGGCCATCGGCGGATTTTGGGGCCAGGTCTCCGAAGGTGATGCGATGAAAACGCTTCACAAGGCAGTTGATTGTGGCGTGAACTTTGTCGACACGGCAGATGTCTACGGTGACGGCCGCAGCGAACGCCTGATTGCGCGGCTGAAAAAAGAACGCAAAGAAGAAGTCATTGTTGCAACGAAAGCTGGGCGCCGATTGCCACGGCAGACGGTTGAAGGCTACAGCCGCGAGAACTTGACGGCGTGGATCGATGACAGCTTGCGAAATCTGCAAGCAGACGCAATCGATCTGCTGCAACTGCACTGCCCGCCAACCGATGCTTATTATCATCCCGAACTTTTTGGCATGCTCGATGGCTTCGTGAAGCAGGGAAAATTCCGCTTTTACGGCGTGAGCGTAGAACGGGTCGAAGAAGCGCTAAAGGCGATAGAGTATCCGGGCGTGCAATCGGTGCAGATTATCTTCAACTGCTTCCGGCAGCGGCCTGCGGAATTGTTTTTTCCTGAAGCGAAGAAGAGGAAGGTCGGCATTCTGGCGCGGGTCCCGCTCGCCAGTGGAATGCTTACGGGAAAGCTCCGGCGGGATACAAGGTTCCCGGACGACGATCATCGCAACTTCAATCGTCATGGTGAAATGTTCGATGTGGGCGAAACCTTTTCAGGAGTGGATTACGAATTGGGACTTCAGGCAGTGGAGGAGATCAGCCATCTCGTCCCGCGAGGTGCTTCGATGAGCCAGTTTGCGCTTCGCTGGATCCTGATGTTCGATGCAGTTTCGTGCGCCATTCCGGGCGGGAAACGGCCTGAGCAGGTCGAGGACAATTGCCGGGCATCAGACCTGCCGGGGCTTTCCGATGCTGTGATGGCGGATGTGCGGCGAATTTACGACGAGAGGATCCGGCGAGATGTGCATCATCGCTGGTAATTCACGGCTGGTCCATAGCTTGAAGTTCTTGGGTAGCGCAGTGTAAGCTCATATGAGCGGGCGAATACTCGAGTGTCCGCTTGGCTCCCGAAATACCTCGAATTGCAGAACTTAGCGGAAGTGGTGGAATTGGCAGACACACCATCTTGAGGGGGTGGCGCCGAAAGGCGTG
>DAIPJJ010000277.1:0-3850 GCA_036770325.1 Terriglobales bacterium | reverse complement strand
TGACTCGACGCCTCTGCCACACATCGCATCATCGCGGCCAACAGATGGCTATGCTGCGCATGCTCGCACGCGATCTGCACAGCAACTACGGTCCGACCGCCGACACCGGCGGTTTACCGATAAATCGCGCTCCGACAATCTACGCGTATGCGGATTTACAAGCGCTGCTCGACGGCGAAGCTGCTGGAGGAGCGAAGTCAAAGTTACCGGGAACCGCGAATGCACCGGTTACCGAAAGACCGAAAGCCTAGTACTGGTGGCACCAAGCCACTTTCTTTTCTCGCGAGTTCATGCGAGCCGCTCCCAGTCCACCGTTGAATCGTATTTCATCGACAGACATCAAATCAGTATCCCTGCTGTGAGAGGAGGTCGTTATGTCCTTACGACCTGTAAAGCAAATAATTCAACCGAAGCCGACTATTGAAGGCGCTGGCGTCAAACTGCAGCGCGCCTTTGGGTTCGGCAAGACCAAAGAATTCGATCCGTTCCTGTTGCTCGACGATTTTCGCAACGAGAACCCGACCGACTATCTGGCCGGATTTCCCTGGCATCCGCATCGCGGCATCGAGACCATCACTTATGTTCTCGCCGGATCGGTTGAGCACGGGGATAGCCTCGGCAACAAGGGGAAGATGACCGCGGGTGACGTGCAATGGATGACTGCTGGCAGCGGCATTCTGCATCAGGAAATGCCGAAAGGCGATCAGCAAGGGCGCATGCACGGCTTCCAGTTGTGGGCAAACTTGCCGTCACAACTGAAAATGACCGATCCGCGATATCAAGACATTCCCGCGAGCGCGATTCCTGAAGTCACGGACGACGATGGCACTCGCGTACGAGTAGTCTGTGGGGAATTTTGGGGCAAGCGCGGGCCAGTTGAGGGCGTTGCCGCCGATCCCAACTACGTCGATGTCTCAGTTCCGCCGAACAAGAAAAAGCGGTTGAAGATCGAGACCACGCGAAACGCATTTGCTTATGTGTTTGCGGGATCGGGATCTTTTCGCGACGCCTCAGACCCTCGAGCGGTTCTGACCGAATCAGCTCTTGATCCGAATGCGGTGCCCGAATACGACGCTACAAATCACTCGCTGGTATTGTTCGATCGGGGAGACGAGATCGTAGTGCAGGCCGGGCCGGAAGGCATCCGGTTTCTTCTTGTTTCCGGAAAGCCGATCGAAGAACCAGTAGCGTGGTACGGTCCGATCGTGATGAACACCCAACAGGAACTCCAGGAGGCGTTTCACGAATTGCAGGACGGCACGTTCATTCGACACCGATAGCTTCCTTGAAAAAAATGGCCCCATTTCTGGGGCCACGGTTAAAAGAGGCAAGTGGAAGGGAAATCAGGAATGAAAACTAAGGCACCGTCTGGCTGAATTCCCGCGCACTGCGAGCATGTGCGACGGGCAGGCGGCAAAGGTCGGGTGGAGCAAAGAAGAGGTTCGGACTCATTTGTGTAGCGGCCTCTTTTGGTGCTTTTAGAAATTGCACTTGCCGCGCCAAATGACTTAGCGGGGCGCCGATTACGGTCGCCACTGCTAAGCCCAATAAAAACAAGAGATTACGGGCTCCTCAATCCGTACTCCAGAGAAACCTGTACGACTCTCTAAAGCTGCAGAATTCTGCACATGCGATGCACTCAGTTCCTACCCTTTGCTACCTGTCACGGCCAATCCCGTGCTCACTACTCAAGGAGAGATAGTTAGCAAGACGGTGGCGCGTTTCAGCGCGCAGCCCGAATTTTCGCGACGGCATCCTAACGCGCGAGGTGCATATGGGCGAAGCCCTCAGAATCACTGCTGATGAAATAAAGCGACGAATGCAGGCGGGCGAGGAGTTCGTGCTCATTGACGTACGCAATCCAAGGGCCTGGGCCGACTCCGACGTGAAGGCGCACAATGCCATTCGCGTGCCGCTGGATGACCTTGAAGACTACCTGCCAAGAATCCCAAGAAGCAAACCGATTGTGACCTACTGCACTTGACCGGGAGAAGGCTCAAGCGCCAGTCTGGCGCGAGAACTTCAGAAGCGCGGGTACGAGCAGGTTTGGGCTTTACAGGGCGGGTTCGACGCCTGGCTCAACGCCGGACTTCCCCTCGAGCGCAAAGCGAAGGCCGCGTAGCTGTTTTGCGAATTGAATGTAGTACAGGCCAATCGCTCATCGATCAGGCCCAGACTGACTGCGCGTTTCCGAACTTCAACCGCCCTGCCCGTGACGCGTTGTCTCAGGATTCTGTGTTCGCGTCATCCGCTTAGCGAAGAACCGGGTTTTCACTTATCATTCCAAGTTCGCACTGTGGGCTGGGCACATCTGTGCCGAGGGGGACCCATGCTTCGAGTGATTCGCTGGTGTTGCTTTTTGTTTTTTTCCGTCCTGCTGGCCAGCGCCCAACAATTTCCGCAGAGTTGGTACCAGGAGATGCGCTGGCGAATGATCGGCCCGTTCCGTGGCGGACGCACTCGCGCTGTGGCCGGAGTTCCCAGCCAGCCCAATGTCTTCTACATAGGCGTGGTCGATGGCGGTGTGTGGAAATCCACGGACTATGGCCGAACATGGAGCCCAATTTTTGACGATCAACCTTCACAGTCGATCGGCGCGATTGCGATTCCAGCGTCAGATCCGAACGTAATTTACGTCGCGAGTGGCGAGGGCTTGCAGCGACCCGATCTCTCGGTAGGGGACGGAATCTACAAGTCCACAGATGCCGGCAAGACCTGGATACATCTTGGGTTGCGCGACGGGCAACAGATTCCGGCGTTGGCGGTCGACCCACGCGATCCGAATCGGATCTTTGCGGCCGTGCTCGGACACCCGTACGGGCCGAACCCGGAACGCGGAATTTTTCGTTCGATCGATGGCGGCGCAAGCTGGAAAAAGGTTCTATATAAGGACGAGAACACTGGAGGGTCCGACGTTGAGATCGATCCTTCGAACCCAAACGTTGTCTATGCCGGCATGTGGCAGTCGCGTTTAGGTCCATGGGAGGACAACAACGCGTTTGCCGGAACCAACGGAGGCTTGTTCAAGTCAACCGACGGCGGCGATACGTGGACGAAATTGACCAAAGGTCTGCCGGACGATTTGGTCCAGATTAACGTGGCGATTGCGCCAAGCGAGCCACGAAGGCTGTATGCAACCATCGCGACTACCAAGCCGAGTGGGTACGCCACAGGCCAGGGGCTGGGCTTCTACCGCTCCGATGATGCCGGCGAAAGTTGGACACACATCACTGAAGATCCGCGGCCTGCAATGAAAATCGGTGGCGGTGACTTGCCGATTCCGCGAGCTGATCCTAAGAACCCGGATCTTGTTTACGTTGCGAGCATCGTGACCGTCCGCTCGACTGATGGTGGGAAGACCTGGTCTTCGATTCGCGGCGCGCCAGGCGGTGATGACTACCAGAACCTATGGATCAATCCCGAGCACCCGAACATTATTCTTTTGGTTGCCGATCAGGGTGCCCTGGTCAGTGTCAACGGTGGAGAGAGTTGGAGTTCCTGGTACAACCAGCCGACGGCACAGCTTTATCACGTGAGCGTTGCTGACGGTTTTCCATACAAAGTGTGTGGCGGACAACAGGAGAGCGGTTCAGTCTGCACGTCAACGCGTGGCAACGATGGAGAAATCACGTTTCGAGATTGGCATCCGGTGGGAGTGATCGAGTACGGATATGTCGCGCCTGATCCACTTAATCCAGACCTCGTGTCCGGCGCGGGTAGAAACGAAGTTTCGAAATTCCATTGGAGCACTGGGCAAGTTCAGAACGTTACGCCGCTGCCGATTCGTGACGGATACCGCACCGACCGTACCGAGCCGATCATGTTTTCGCCGGTTGGTCCGCACCTGCTT
>DAIPJJ010000002.1:0-62569 GCA_036770325.1 Terriglobales bacterium | reverse complement strand
AATCTTTTGGGATCGCCTCCAGATGGCCGAACTTGGCAAGCACCGCAGCCGACGACTTCGCTCCCCAGCCTTCGAGCCCGGGATAGCCATCCGCCGAATCGCCCACTAGCGCGAGATAATCCGGAATCGACAGCGGCGGGACACCGAATTTCTGAATGATGCCTGCTTCATCGAGCGTCACGCGCGTGCGGCGATTGAGTTGCACCACCCGCATGCCGCGCACAGATTGCGCCAGGTCTTTGTCGGGCGTGCAAATTACCACGCGCTCAACGCGGGAGTCTTTCTCCGCCAGCGCAGCCGCAGCAGCCAGAGCGTCATCGGCCTCGAACTCGACCATCGGCCAAACCACAATGCCGGCCGCGGAGAGCACATCCTCGAGCAACTGAAATTGCGCCAGCAGTTCCGGCTCAACGCCTTCGCTGGTCTTGTATCCCGGCCACAACTGATTGCGAAACGACTCAATCACGTGATCGGTGGCCACCGCGACGTGCGTCGCCCCGCCCTTAATCATCCCCAGCACCGACGAGAGCACGCCACGCACCGCGCCGACTTCCCGCCCTTGCTTATCGCGCGCAGAAGGAACGGCGTAGTAATGCCGAAACAGCTCGTACGTGCCGTCAACGAGGAAGACTTCCATGAATGCGGTTTGATAAGAATACTAATTTCGAGGGTGCCCCGTCCTTGTCGCGTTCTTTGCGACAGGGCGGGGATTTTGACTTTGGTTTACAGAAGTGATCCGCTCCCGTTTCCTGACCGTCCACTCCGATTCAATCTCGACCACTCCCTCAGCTCCAGTCGCGTAATGTCGAAAGCTGCTCCACTTCCAATCTTCCGGCCTTGCAACCAAACCTCGCCGCACCGGATTGCGATGAATGTACCGTAACTTCTCGACGCGCTTCGTCTCACTCCACACATTGAAATCGTAGTACCGCTCTTGCCAGAACGGATTGCCCTCAGGAAGGCGCAGTTCCCGTGCTACGTTCTGTTTGATCATCTGTAGAGCAGTCGAGAGTTTTGCGCGTTTCGGCTCACTGATCAGCAGGTGAACGTGCTCGGGCATCACGACGTATCCACGAACGTAAAATTCGTACCACCGCCGAACTTGTTCGAACGTGATCTCGAACATGTCACGTGACTCGGGCGTTCCGAGTAACGGTTCGCGATGACGACAACTAAACGTGATGAAGTGCAGACATCGTGCTTGTTGAAACCGCTTGAGACTCCAAGGCATGTACAGACGTTAGACTCACCAGCTCTGCATGTCTGTGACGAATGAACATCCCCATGAGGGAGCCAACTGTGGACGATTTCACCTCTGAATATCTAAGAACTTTAGGGTGCCACATCCTTGTCGCGCACTTTGCGACAGGGTGGGGACTTTGACTTCGGGTTTAGGTCTTCCACGATGAATCAAGAGTCAAAATCCCCGCCCTGTCTCGCACAAATCGCGAGACAAGGACGGGGCACCCTTCACCACTTGTCCTGCGGCTTCGAAGCCCATCTCTGGCGGGCGTCTTCTTCGTCGCGCCGAATTATCTGCGCCGAAACTTTCGCGTTGGGATCTCCCGGCGGTATCCCCTACTTACCGGCTCTACAGCAGCCGCAACTGCCGCTTCTCTAGTGCCAGCAGCTTTTCTTTGATTGGCAAGCCGCCGCCGTAGCCCGTGAGCTTGCCGTTCGAGCCGATCACGCGGTGGCACGGAATGATGATGGGAATGGGATTCGATCCGTTGGCAAGGCCGACGGCGCGGCTGGCGTTCGGATTGCCAATGCGGCGGGCCAGTTCGCCGTAAGAGATGGTCTCGCCGTAAGGAATTTTGCAAAGATCGCCCCAGACCTTTTGCTGGAACGGCGTGCCCTGCGGCGCAAGAGGAAGATCGAACTCCTTCAACTCTCCGGCAAAGTATGCGCGAAGCTGATCGATCGCTTGCTTCAAAGCGGCGGAATCTTCACGCCACTCAGGTTTTGCGTGCGCGGAATGGCGTCCATTGGCGAATTGAATTTCGCGCAAACCTTCGCCGTCAGAGGCCAGTAGCAGCGGTCCGAGCGGGCTTTCGATTTGAGTAAATGACGTTTGCATGATTGGATCCTTTCTTCGAGGCTAGTCGGATCGGAACTACGTGTCTTGCTTTTACCTGCTGGGCGCTTGCCTGCCACAAATACATTGCGGCGTACGCGCGCCACGGACGCCAAGCTTCGGCTCGAGTTTGCATTTCACGAGCATTGCGCAGGCCGGCGGCATGTAACAACCCGAGGTCGCTGGCGGGAAACGCATCCGGCTCGGAGAGAGCGCGCATGGCGACGTATTGTGCGGTCCACCCGCCGATTCCGGGAATCTGGCAGAAACGGCTGATGAATTCTTCGGGGTTCACTACGCCCGCAAAACAGATCTGCCCATCGATCACTGCGCGTGCGAGCGAACGTAATGTATTGGCCCGCGCTCGCGGCAGTCCGATGCGTGAAAGATCGGAGTCGGCGATTTTCTCGGGCGTGGGGAAGAGATGCGTCAGTCCCGGAGCGCCATCGATGTTGCTTCCGAATTCGCGCACCAGCCTTCCGGCAAGCGTCGTCGCGCCGCGGACCGTCACCTGCTGCCCAAGTACCGCGCGCACTGCCAATTCGAAGCCATCCCAGGAGCCGGGAACCCGCAGGCCGGGCCTGCTCGCGATTCTCGGCCCGAGCAGCGGGTCGCGGCGGAAATGGCGCATGAAACTTTCGGGATCGGCGGCCAAATCGAACATTGCGCGCACCCGTTCAACAATTAAGAACAGCCAGCGCGGCTGCGGATAGTGGATGCGAACGTCGAGAGCGTTTGCGTCAGAGTCGAGCGCGACATCCATCCATCCCGACTTACCCTGGAGAAAAATTGTGCGGCGGTAAGTGCCTCTATCAACCAGCTCAACTCCGGGCGTCGCACGTGGCGCGAGAAACTCCAGCAACGCATCCCAGCAGAACGGCGGGCGGAAGCGCAGCGAGAAGCGGTATTCGTCTGCAGGAACACGCATACGGTTCGCCCCGAGCTTGCGCAACTGGCTGGGAGCGCGGCCATAGGTCTTCTGAAAGCAAGCGTTGAAACGGCGCACGCTGCCGAAGCCGGATGCCAGCGCAATCTGATGCATCGGCAACTGTGTTTCGTTTAACAGCCTCTTTGCAAAGTGGAGACGGCGAGTCTGAGCAACGGTCACGGGACTCGCACCAAGATGCTGCAAGAACAACCGGCGCAGATGACGCGAACCAATTCCAAGTCGCGACGACAATGTCTCTACGCCGCCGTCCTCGAGCGCGCTTTCACTGATTAAGCGCAGAGCTCGGGAAACCGTAGCCGACGTTCCCGACCACGCCGGGGTGCCCGGGGCGCCTTCCGGGCGACAACGCAAGCATGGGCGCAGTCCAGCTTCGGCGGCGGCTGCGGCGGTCGCAAAGTAGCGCACGTTTTCTTCTTTGGGCGGGCGCGCTGGACAAATCGGGCGGCAGTAGATGCGCGTCGTCAGAACGCCGATGAAGAAGCGTCCGTCGAAACGGGGATCACGGGTGAACCGTGCGCGCGAGCAGGTTGCAGCGTCAATCAACATGGCTAAGGCTTACGATAACGCAACCAGCCGAAAATGACTGGCCGTTTTCGGACATGAATGTCGTGCCTTAGATCGCGGCTACTTGCTCGCGGCGGCGCGCTTGAATCTCTGATCGAAGGGCCCTGTAGCTACGTTCCCACAGCAATGTCAGTGCACCGGAGTGGCGCCTGCCACGCTTTGAGCCGGCGAAGGCCTTTTCATGTCGAGCAAATAAACCGTTTGATCATTTGTGAAGACAAGCAGCGTGGCTCCATCCGCAGAAAATGCTTTGAAGGCAACGGGTTCAGCGAAGGTGTAATGCTGAAATTCATCTGAGGTGGTCACGTCGTATACCGCAACTTCTCGTTTACCCGTTTCCAGCGCAAGCAATCCAAGGGAAGAAATGATGGGATGGGTGCCGAAGAAGTGAGATTTTTCCTCTCCCATTGGGAGGGTATAGACCACGTCCTGATCTCCAGTTGCCTCTAACACCGCCCAATTCCGATTTGCGGTGCCGTTCAGGAAGCGCAGAGAGCCACCTTTGGTTTTTGCAATGAAGTAGCCCATCAGGCCGCCGACGTGGGCATCGGCGACTTCGCAAAGATAGTCGTCTTTGCCATACGAGGTCTTCAACTCGGGCAAATTGTGAAGTTCGGCTTGTGCGCCTGGCTGAAACATGCGCCACCACAATAAAACCGAAGCCGCCTGCGGAGTGAAATTTACAGTTGGCATATCTTTATTGAAGTGCCGCGACCACAGCACGTTCCCGCTTGCAAGATCTTCGATCTGAAGGTCAGCATCTGACCAAGGCGTTCCGTTCCTATTTCGTGGCTTGATTTCGGTCAAGAACAGTCCGTGTTGCACTACAAGCCGTTCCTTGACGTCTGCTATTCCGGGAGGAGAACGGTCGAAGTGAAGGCGAACCAACTGGCGGGGATTTGCTTCAAACTTTGGAAAATCCGCGTACAGGGCCGAAGAATCGACACCAGCACCGGTGAAAGCACGCGTGTAGAAGACGCGCGTGTCATGCGAAATATCCCAAAGCACGCCGCGGCTGCGCGTGGAAATTGCCAGATAATTCAGGTCGGAAGAAACGGCCGCAGCTTTGATCTTGCCGATTCCAGATTCCGGGATGCGCGCGACCGCAAGGGGAGCAGGGGCCTCCTTCATGTGCAGCGCGAGTTCACCATTGACCCTTTCGGTAAGAAAAACGCCGTCATACATATCAGCAGTCTTCTGTTTGATTTCGACGTCAATGTGCCTGGAAGCCAGATCAAGTATCCCGAGCGGATAGTCTTTAAGAGGACCAACGAACAAGAAATCCCCGCGAGTGGCACCGCGCAAACTAATGTCCACTCCCAACTGAACTTCTTCAACCTTTTCTCCTGAAGGAAATTTCAACACGGGAGATTTTTGGGGCGAAGTTGCGTTTATGCCGACGATCTTGTCTGGGCCGACGAACGCGAAACTCGTCCCAACGATGTTCTTTATTGATCCAGGAACGCTAACCGGGTGGCGATTCGCAAGGTCGTAAAGCAACACGGAGGTTGGCGCAGCCACCGGTTGTCCGCCCAAGATGCCGGACTCGAAATGCGCGACTCCATGACTGGCAAGCAGGAACTTGCCGTCAGGTGAGAACTCCACATTGATAAACCGCAAAGCGTCGGCCGGAGCGCCGGAATCCGCATTGTCTGATGGAGCCGCAACTCTGCCAAAGAGTAAGGTGACAAGTTCCGAAAGCGAAGGCGCGAAAAATTTTTGTTGGCGGTAGAGGACTGTGCTGTCTGCGACGTTGACCAGTAAAAGCGAGAATTGTGAATCAAGGCATGCGAGCGTGTTGCCGTCGAGAGAAAGGTCGGTTTGCATGCAGGCTTCTCGAAGGGTAATTTCATGCACGGATCTTCGCTTTCGGTCACCGACGGCCCAAGTTTCAACCCGCAAGCCTTGGGTATGAAAAACGATCAGGCTCGAGTCCGGCGAGAAGTGCGCATCGTGAGCATCGGGCGCCGGGATATAGAACAGAAACGCAAACGGCTCACGCGAGAGAACATTGATTCCGCCATCATCCTGCGCCAGGATGTATTTTCCATCAGGACTGAAACGCAAGTTGGTGAATTCCGACCGGAGCCTGTTTGTCAGCTTTTTCTTTTCGATCAGCCCCGGCAGCGACTCTGCGTGTTGAGAATCATCGAAACCGACTACTTCTTCTTGCCACAGCCGAAAGCTCGCTTCGCCTGTTTCGGAGCGATGATCTACACAGGAGGAAGGAAGGGCGGCGGTATTCTTGAGCATCTCGCGAAGGCGGTGTTCCTGGGGAGTGGTGGTGCCGAACATATCTGACCACCAACTGCCGGTTTTACCATGCAACTCGTTAAAGCGGTCCCAAAACTCAATCATCGCTTGCGGCGGGAACCCTGCTCGCGCCGCCGCGTAAATAGCAATCTGGTCCGCCTGCAGTTGGTCTCGCTCTTCGCCATGCCTCTTGCTTCGGCGAGTGCCTGAGGCGTTTTCTACATACTCATGGAACCTCCGAAAAATATCAGCGCGGTCGCTGACGTGGGTAACACCTAGTTCGCGAAAAGCGTGCGTCATTTCGAGAGCAGTCTGGTGAGTAACGATGTGCCCGAGTTCATGGGCGAGAACGCCGGCAAGCTCATCATCGCTCTGCACGAAGGCGACAAGTTTGCGGCTCACGTAGACTCTTCCGCCGGCGATGCTGAAGGCGTTCACCTCCGGTAAATCGGCGAGATAAAAGCGAAAATTCAGATGAGTGGGTGGAAGGTGTTGCACAAGCCGCATGCCCAAGTCTCGCAAATGCGCCGTGGGCCCCTCATCCTGAATGACATTCACATGCAGCGCGATAGTTTCGGCCATGGCATCGCCGAGATCGACTTCCTGGGCGTCAGAAAACATGTTTTCAGTCGAGGATGGCTTTTCCAGCGACGGAGCCAACGGGCATCCCTCTTGGGCTGCAGCGGTGCAGGCAAATACCAGACACCCGAAAAGCAAACTGCGGAACATAGGTGCGCCAAGCTTAACTCTGGCGTGAGCTGAAGTGAAGAGAAAAGGCGCTTAAATCGCCGCCACTTGTTCGCGGCGCTTGGCCTGAATCTCGATGTACACATTTACGAGTGATACGGCCGCGGGCGTGACGCCGGGGATGCGCGAAGCGTATCCGAGAGTGCGCGGGCGGATTTTGGTGAGCTTCTCCTGCATTTCGCGCGAGAGGCCGCTGACGGAGCGGTAGTCGAACCACTCGGGTATGTTGCGCTGCTCGGCTTTTTTCAGGCGCTCAATGGCGCGCTGCTGCTGCTGGAGATAGCCTTCGTATTTGATCTCAGTTTCGACGGACTTGAGTTCATTGCGGATGGAAGAAGGCAAGGCGCCGTGGGCCGTTGGTCGTTGGTCGTTGGCAAGAGCTTGATTGTCTATCGGTGAGCCTCGGTTTTCTGATTGGTCGGGCCACAACGAACCCGGATCATCTACGGATCGGGAAGGGCACGACTTCAGTCGTGCCGAACCAGCGTGACTGGAATTCTCGGCTTTAGCCGCTGAGGGTCTAAAGAGCTCCGGCACAAGCTTGCGGAGAACGGGAACCAGATGCTCAATCGTGATCTCTGGGCGTTTGAGCAACTGCGCAAGCGGCTGGCCGAGGGCCGAGGTCAGATCGGTTCTAGTGCCCTGAGCGGCTGAAGCCGCATCATCTACGTCTACGTTTTCGGCACGAGTAAACTCGTGCCCTTCCCGGTCGTGCTTTCGTTCCAGAGCAGAGTCGCTATCAGCAATCTTGCGCTGATTGGCCAACGACGAACGACCGTTCTTAGCTTGCCCTGAGGAGCGGAGCGCCGAAGGGGCCAATGACGATTCCTGAGTGCTGAATGCTGAGTGCTGAATGCTCTCCAGCATTGCCGTAGTCAGCTTCGTTTTCTCCAGCAGCTCTTTCATACGCTGCTGGCGTTCCTGCTTGGCCAAAAAATCCGACCAGGCCTCATCGGAAATCAATCCCACGCGGCGGCCGTGCGGGGTAAGGCGGCGGTCGGCGTTATCAATCCGCAGGTGCAGGCGAAATTCCGCGCGCGAGGTAAACATGCGATAAGGCTCGTTTGTGCCTTTCGAAATCAGGTCATCAATCAAAATTGCCGTATAGGCTTCTGTGCGGTCGAGAATCAGCGGCGGCTGGTTCTTTACTTTCAGTCCCGCGTTGATCCCGGCCATCAATCCCTGGCAAGCGGCCTCTTCATATCCGGAGGTGCCGTTGATCTGGCCGCCGAGAAACAATCCAGCAATTTTCTTGGTTTCGAGCGTGCGCTCGAGTTCGGTCGGATCGATGGCGTCGTACTCGATCGCATAGCCCGGGCGCAGCATCTCAGCGGTTTCGAGCCCGGGAACGGACTTCAAGATCGCCAATTGCACTTCCACCGGCAGTGAGGTGCTCATCCCATTTACATAAATCTCGTGCGTGTTCAGGCCTTCGGGCTCAAGGAAGAGCTGATGCGTCGTCTTGTCCGGAAATTTGACGATTTTGTCTTCGATCGAAGGACAATAGCGCGGGCCGATCGACTGTATCTGGCCGCTGTACATCGGTGAGCGGTGAACATTTTCGTGAATGATGCGATGCGTTTCCGGCGTAGTCCAGGCGATGTAGCACGGTACTTGCGAGTCGTGATGCGCGACACGTTTCGTGCGGAAGCTGAACGGCGTGGGATCGGGATCTCCGGGCTGGACCTGGAATTTCGACCAGTCGATAGTTCTGCCATCGAGCCGCGGCGGAGTTCCGGTCTTCAAACGGCATCCGCGGAGACCGAGCTTCTTGAGGGATTCGCCGAGCAGAACGGCATTGGGCTCACCGGAGCGGCCCGCGGGATATTGCTGCTCGCCGCAATGAATCAGCCCATTGAGGAAGGTCCCCGTGGTGATGATCACGGCCTTGGCGCCTACGGTGCGGCCGTCGCGCAGCGTGATGCCGAGAACTCGGCGGTGGTCGTCGATGAAATCCTGCGCAGCTAGAGCTGCCTTGTTCTCTTCGCGACCACTATCGGCACGACTGAAGTCGTGCCCTTCCCGTTCTTGCTGACGGCTCATGGCTGATGGCTGTTGGCTAGTCTCCACGATCAGATCCGCCACTTCCGCCTGCTTGATCTTCAGATTGGGCTGCGATTCGAGAACCTCGCGCATCTTCAGGCGATAGGCTTGCTTGTCACACTGCGCCCGCGGAGACCAGACCGCCGGGCCGCGCGAAGTGTTAAGCAAGCGAAACTGAATGCCGACCGCGTCTGTGACTTCTCCCATGATGCCGCCGAGGGCATCCACCTCGCGGACGAGGTGCCCCTTGGCGATGCCACCCACAGCCGGATTGCACGACATTTGGGCGATGAGATCGACATTGAGTGTGTAGAGCGCAGTCTTCAGGCCCATGCGCGCGCAGGCGACGGCGGCCTCGCAACCGGCATGTCCGGCTCCGACGACAACAACATCGAATTGTTCAGTAAACTGCATCCGTTTCGATTCTTCTCTGCTCGGCGAGGTCCTTCGACTTCGCTCAGGATTCGGCACGCGGCTCAGACGCCGCGTAAACGCCTCAACTTCGCAGCCGGCGTGCCCGGCCCCGACGACAACCACATCGAACTGTTCAGTGAACTGCAAAGTAAGCTGTTAGCTGTTAGCTCCTAGCTTACAACGGACCGGGGGAGCGGCGAGCAGTGAGCCGCGAGCGACGAGCGAGCACGAATGTTGCTCATCGCTCACCGCTCGATGCTCGCCGCTAATGCTTAATATCGCTAAACACGGCTTCTTGCCAGGCATCCGATGGTAAGTACCACTTGCTGGCGCCGGTTTCGTGATTGTTGCCCCCAGAACCATAGCCAATCGTAGAGTTGCGCCAGTAGTCGAAGCCGACCTGAAGGAGAGCTCCGGGCGAAATTCGTGCGAGGATTTTGATGGTGCAACCCTTGAGCTTACCCGCCGGAATTTCCGCCCGTGGCGATGCCGCCCAGAAATGCCAGACGCGGTCGGGATGGGTGCCGACTTTCAGGATTACGGTTCTGTGATCATCTGAAAACGCCAGCGGCATCGTCTCGTGGGCATCGGTGCCAAACCAGGGATATCGGCGGAAGAGTCCGCCGCGGACGCTGCCGTAGTCATCGTTCAGAACGACATCACGGCCATCAACGCGGCATGAGAGTTGAGTGTGTGCAACTTCGATTTGTGCTTTTTCATATCCGGCCACGCGGCTGTCCGCAATTGCAATTCCCCACAACATGGCGGACGCAAAATCCGGCGGCTTGAAAACGGAATTTGTGTAGCCGGACTTGAATCGGACCTCGGGGGGAATACGGGCGTCGTCCTGAGCGCCGAGCGCAGTCATGCGAAGTGCGAGCAGCACCACGATTGATAGGCGACCCGGCGTGAGCTGCATCCGGCGATAATGTCACGCAAAATCGAGGATGTGAATACTGCTGTCAAAATATTCCTTCCAAGCATTCCCGTTATGAAACCACCCTTCACACACGGCGTATAATCTCGCGTTCGACAAACGTCGCCTCCTTAAGAGACCAACATGAACCGATTGCTGCGTGCATTTCTGCTGTCCGTAACTATCGCCGTCCTCGCACTTGCCCAGAACATCCCTGCGCCGCCACCCACGCCCAAGCGCCCCGTCACCGACGAATATCACGGCGTGAAGGTGGTCGATAACTACCGCTGGCTCGAGGATTGGGACAATGCCGAAGTAAAGCAGTGGACAGCGGCACAGAATGCGAGGACGCGCGCATACCTCGATCATTTGCCGGCGCGCGCGGAGATCAAAGCAAAATTATCAAAGCTGCTTTCGCAATCCTCCAGTCGATACTTCGCGATGAGCTACTGGGGCGGCACGCTTTTCGCTTTGAAGATGCAGCCGCCGCAACAGCAGCCGATGCTGGTGGCTTTGCAGACGGCGGACGATCCGGCGACTGGGAAGGTGGTTGTCGATCCGAACACGCTGGATGAAAAGGGCACGACCGAGATCGACTTCTATGTTCCGTCCATCGACGGAAAACTCGTAGCCGTTTCCCTCTCGCAGGGCGGATCAGAAGATGGCACGGCGCACATCTTCGAAACTGCAACCGGAAAAGAACTCAGCGACCGCGTTCCGCGCGTGAATTTTGGGACTGCCGGGGGAAGCTTTGCATGGAATGCTGATGGAACAGGCTTTTACTACGCGCGCTATCCGCAGGGCAACGAGCGTCCACCGGAGGACGCGAACTTTTACCAGGAAATTTATTTTCACAAACTCGGCACGCAAAGCGGCGAAGACACTTATGTGCTCGGCAAGGATTTCCCGCGCATTGCCGAGATACATCTTGCTCAGAGTGACGACGGCAAGTGGATTCTGGCGGCAGTCTCGAATGGCGACGGCGGCCAGTTCGAACACTACGTGATGGATTCGTCCGGCAAGTGGACGCAGGTCACGCACTTTGACGATGAGATCGTGGGCTCGGAGCTTGGGACCGGAGGCGACCCGAGCCTGTATCTGCTCTCGCGGCATGACGCGCCGCGCGGCAAGATTCTGCGGGTGGACCTCGCCGATCCGCAGCTCCCAAAGGCTGAAGAAATTGTTCCGCAGAGTTCAGGCGTGGGGAGCGGCGACGATTCTCGGGGATCGATTGTGGGGTTCGTTCCCACCAATTCGCGGCTCTATGTAGAAGATGAGATCGGCGGGCCATCGCGAGTGCGGATTTTCGATCATCACGGGAAAGATCTGGGCACCTTGCCTGCGCCTGAGATTTCGGCGATCGACGACGTGGTGCACACCTCGGGTGACAATGTCGTGTTTCGCGTCTCGACGTATCTGACTCCAGCAGCGTGGTACAGCCTGGACGCGACCACGGGAAAGGCGAGCAAGACGGCGCTGGTTGAAACATCTCCCGTGAAGTTCGATGACGCCGAAGTCGTACGCGAGTTTGCGACTTCGAAAGATGGAACCAAGGTCCCGGTAAACATCATCCGTCGCAAAGGGACCAAACTCGACGGCACGAATCCCACGATTCTTTACGGATACGGCGGGTACGGAGTCAACCTAACGCCGCGTTTTGCCGGAGCAGTGACCAGGCTGTGGCTCGACCAGGGCGGAGTTTACGCGATTGCGAACCTGCGCGGCGGGAGCGAGTACGGCGAGGAGTGGCACAAGGCGGGAAATCGTACGCACAAGCAGAACGTGTTTGATGATTTCATCGCCAGCGCGGAACACTTGATTCAGCGTAAGTACACTTCGCCTGCTCACCTCGCGATTGAAGGGGGAAGCAACGGCGGCTTGTTGATGGGCGCAGCTTTGACCCAGCGGCCGGGCCTGTTCCGCGCGGTGGTTTCGTTCGTGGGAATTTACGACATGCTGCGTGTCGAGCTTGATCCGAATGGTGCGTTCAACGTGACGGAATTTGGGACGGTGAAAGATCCGGAACAATTTAAGGCGCTGTACGCGTACTCGCCATATCACCATGTGAAAGATGGGACGAAGTATCCGGCGATTTTGTTCCTGACCGGCGAAAACGATCACCGCGTCAACCCGATGCAATCGCGAAAGATGACGGCGCGACTGCAAGCCGCGAATGCGTCCGGCCATCCGATCCTGCTGCGCACGACCGCGAGCGCGGGTCACGGCATTGGAACGTCGCTGAATGAGCAGATCGCGCAGAGCTCCGATGTGCTCAGCTTCTTATTTGACCAGCTCGGGATTCACTTCGCACCGGCGGCCGACTGAAGATTGAAAGTAGATGCTCGCAGCATGTATTGTGGGTGACATGCTGCCGAAGCACGGAGGAAAGATGACGACAGCGGAATTTTTCGAGCAGTTGGACGCGCGGATCGCGAAATATGATCTGCTTTGCCATCCTTTTTACAAGGCGTGGGCCGCAGGCGAGCTTACGCGTGAAGACCTGCAGGAGTACGCGCGGAATTATTTTCATCAGGTGAATGGGTTTCCCGAGTATCTGGCCGAGTTTGCGGCACGATTGCCAGAAGGTCAGATGAAGCGTGCGGTATTGGCGAATCGGGATGAAGAGATTGGCGCGGACGGCTCACGTCCGCATGCGGAATTGTGGCTGAATTTTCAGGAAGGCATGGGCGGCGGGCGGAAGCTCGCCGACACTCCGGTCGCGGAGATTCGCGAGTTGACCGAATCGTTTCACTCGGTGGCTGGCGATGGATCTCCTGAAGAAGCGCTTGCGGCCTTTTACGCTTACGAATCACAAGTGCCTCGCGTGGCCGCCGAGAAAGCGCGTGGACTGCGTGAAATGTACGGCGCCGACGAGAACACGTGCGAATACTTCACGCTCCACACCACGGCTGACGTTTATCATTCGCGAGTATGGAAGCACCAGCTAGCGAAGGTTGTTGAGGACGACACCGAGGCTGCCAAGCGTGCGTTGAACGCGGCTGAGAGTTCGGCAAAAAAATTGTGGGCGGCGCTCGATGGGATCGAAGCGGCGCGAATCTTCAGGGCCTAGCTTCGCGATGCGAAGGTTAGAGCTTTTTATTCGGGATCAGTAAAAAGTGCAACCACAGAGATCACCGAGTTCCACAGAGAACGTCCACAGAGCTTCTGATTAACTCCGTGGCTTTTCTGTGTGTACCTCTGTGCTCTCTGTGGTCAGGATTTTTGCCCCCTCACGCTGTTACGGCGCCGTCTGAGAAATGAGAAGCTCCAAGATAGCGACTAAGTAAATCGTAAGCACTCTCAAGTCCATAACTCTGAGCCGGCGCCACGCACCGGCTTCTTGTTTTTGATTCAAAATAGAGCCATGACTGACATTAGCGCTCAAGCCGCCAAAGCGGAAACTCTTCGCCAACTTCATCGCGGGCCAAAGCTGCTGGTTCTGCTGAACGCCTGGGATGTCGCCAGTGCGCGAATTTTCGAAGAAACCGGCGCTCCGGCGATCGCAACCACCAGCGCAGGAATCGCATTCAGTCTTGGCTATCCCGATGGAGAGAAAATCCCGCGCGAGGAGATGGCCTCGGCTGTTGCTCGGATCGCGTCCAAGGTGAGGATTCCGGTCAGTGCCGACATGGAAGCTGGCTATGGTCCTCGCCCCGAAGACGCAGCATTGACTGCGAAAGTGGTGATCGAAGCTGGCGCGGTTGGAATGAATCTTGAGGACGGCACCGGGAACTCCAAGAAACCGCTGGCCGACTTGTCGCTGCAACTCGAAAAAATTCCAGCCGTTATAGAGACGGGCCGCAAAGCCGGAGTCCCGCTGGTGCTGAATGCGCGGACCGACATTTATCTTCGTCAAGTTGGAGCTCCTGAGACTCGGTTCGAAGAAGCTCTGCGCCGGCTGAACGCATTCCGTGACGCGGGGGCGGATTGCCTTTTCATCCCCGGTGTTCGCGATCTGCCTACCATCGAACGATTCGTCCGCGAGCTGCGGCACCCGATCAACATTCTTGCCGGTCCCGGATCACCATCGATTTCAGAGCTCCAAAATGCCGGCGTTGCGAGGGTCACCATTGGTTCGGGCGCAATGCGGGCAACGCTCGGTCTCGCCAACAGAATAGCCCGCGAATTGTTCACCTCGGGCACGTACGCCAACCTTGAAGGCGCGGTTGCGGGCACGGAAGTTAACCGAATGTTAACTTGAGCATTTGTCGGACAAGAATGTCCGACCTACACGGTTGTACCATTGAGCCGTGCGCAAGCTGCCGCAATCGGTGTTCGGCTACATTCGCAAGCACCAGCTAGTACGTGCGGGTGATCGGGTCGGCGTTGCTGTTTCCGGCGGTGCGGACTCGGTTGCGCTGCTGCGCTTGATGCTCGAATTGAGGGATGAGCTCGGCATTGTCCCTTCTGCTATTCACCTGAATCACAATCTGAGGGGCACAGATTCGGACGCAGACGAGCAGTTCGTTCGCTCGCTGGCGGCCACGCATGGGCTGGAAATCAATTGCGAAAGCCGGGACGTCAAGAGACATTCTGCCGAGAAGAAGTTGAGCCTGGAAGCTGCCGCTCGGGAACTGCGGTATGAATTCTTTCGGCGCATTTTGCAGTCGGGAGTTGATCGGGTTGCGACCGCACACACCTTGGATGATCAAGCTGAAACGGTGCTGTTGAAACTTGTAAGAGGGGCGGGAACGAGGGGGTTGGCAGGGATTTTCCCAAAGCTAGCCGTCAGCCATCAGCCGTCAGCCCTCAGCCAAGACAACTCAGCAGATTTTCGAGATACACGTCCGTGTGTCATTCGCCCGCTGCTTGGGACGCGCCGATCGCAATTGCGGGAATATCTGGCCGAAATTGGCCAAAGCTGGCGCGAAGACGCGACCAACCAGGACTTGCGGCATACCCGGAACCGGATCCGTCACGAAATTCTTCCGCGCCTCGAAGAGGAGTTGAATCCTTCGATTTGCGAAGTCCTGGCTGAAACGGCAGGTATTGCGCGCGGAGAGGAAGAATATTGGGAACACGAGATCAGGCGATTGTTGCCTCAGCTTTGGCTTAAGAACGAAGGCTGCGGAAATCTCAATTGGTGCGCGCTGGGAAAACTGCCGCTGGCTCTGCGGAGGCGGCTCATCCGCGCGGCGGCGGAATCGATGGGGCTGGCGCTTGAGTTCCGGCACGTGGAAGAAATCCTGGGCCTGACGCGTGAAGGAAACCGCACCGTCGTGCAAGCCAGCCTGGTTGTTACTCGGCATAGAAGCGAGCTCCAGTTCTGCAGTTCTTCCGAAAGAACTTCTGACTACTGCTACGACCTGTCGGTACCAGGTATCCTCGTTGTACCGGAAGCGGGAATCCGGATCGAGACGGTGTTGGTAGGCTCAGAAAATGATCAAAAGCATGATCCGCAACATCTGATCGATCCCGGCCAGACAAGAGCGGGCTTTGCAGTCCGTAATTGGCGGGCGGGTGAGCGCTTCTGGCCCGCACACACCAAACAACCTAAAAAGATCAAGGAACTGCTGCAAGACAGGCACATCACAGGCGAGCGGAAAAGACTCTGGCCGGTGGTGGCAAGCGGCGCTGAGGTCGTCTGGCTGCGCGGATTCGGGGTCAGGCGCGACTTTCAGGCGCAGGGTAGTGAAGGCGTACTGATTCGAGAGGCGGAGCTAACTGGCCAGAGCATCAGGTGAGAGCCGCAAGAAACCGGAGTTTTGCGCAGAAAAGCAGGTTCCGGCCGGCTGAGGCCCATCGAGATGACATCGTTCAATGATTCGCTAACGGTCCCGTGACGGACAACTACTAACGGGCAACGTCCTTCTCGCCGAGGACTGACGACCAGTGTCCTAATGACCTAAGTCATTCGAACTGAGCAGAACTTTTTTTGCGTAAGCGGGGTAGAATAAGGGAGCGTCGATTTCGACGATCTAATTTTCGGGACGGGCATCTAATCTGATTGGGAGAGTATGCCGCGACGGACCGTCATTTCCCGAGCACGGTTTTAGGCCAGAGCGGTTCGGCGAGGGTCCTTTCTCAGGAGCTTTTCAGTGAATTCAACTGTAAAAACGATCATTTTTTGGGTAGTCATTCTGATCTCGGCGGTCGCCCTATGGCAGGTGGTGAAGACGGCGAACTCCGGTCAGAAGGTACAAGAGATCAACTTCTCGCGCTTCATGTCGGAAGTTGACCAGGGAACCGTGAAGGACGCGACCCTGACCGGCATGGAAGTTAAGGGGAAGCTGGCCGACGGTTCTGCCTATCACACTACAGTACCTTCCAATTACCCAGACATGTACAAGAAGCTCCAGGACAAGAACGTCAACATTACTGTGCAGGACGTTGGAAACAGCAGCTGGGGATGGTTGATCAATCTAATTGCGCCTTTGGCCCTCCTTGCCGCGCTCTGGTATTTCATGATCCGCCAGATGCAGACCGGTGGGAACAAAGCTCTGTCGTTCGGCAAGAGCCGGGCTCGCCTGCTCTCCATGCAGCAGAAGAAGGTGACGTTTAAAGATGTTGCGGGGGTTGACGAAGCCAAGGAAGAGCTCCGCGAAATCATCGAGTTCCTGCGTGAGGCCCAAAAATTCCAGAAACTCGGCGGGCGCATTCCGAAAGGTGTGTTGCTGGTTGGTCCTCCAGGAACGGGTAAGACCCTGCTGGCCCGAGCTGTAGCCGGCGAAGCGAATGTTCCGTTCTTTTCAATCTCCGGTTCTGATTTCGTCGAGATGTTCGTAGGCGTTGGTGCTTCCCGCGTCCGCGACTTGTTCGAGCAGGGAAAGAAGAACGCTCCCTGCATCATCTTTATTGATGAAATCGATGCGGTGGGGCGTCATCGTGGCGCAGGTCTCGGCGGCGGGCACGACGAACGTGAGCAGACGCTGAATCAACTTCTGGTTGAGATGGACGGTTTCGAATCGAACGAAGGCGTGATCCTGATGGCGGCAACGAACCGTCCCGATGTTCTCGATCCCGCGTTGCTGCGGCCTGGAAGATTCGACCGCCGCGTAGTGGTGAACCGGCCCGATGTTCGCGGACGAGAAGAGATTCTGCGGGTGCATACGCGCAAAATTCCTCTTGCCGATGACGTCGATCTTTCGGTCCTCGCGCGCGGAACACCGGGATTCTCCGGTGCTGACCTCGCCAATATGGTGAATGAAGCTGCCTTGGCGGCTGCCCGGCAGAACCGCAAAGCCGTGCTGATGTACGATTTCGAGCTCGCCAAGGACAAAGTCCTGATGGGAGTGGAGCGCAAGTCGCTGCTGCTTTCAGAGGAAGAAAAGAAAGTTACGGCATACCACGAAGCCGGCCACGCGCTGGTCGCGGCGAAGCTGCCGAACTCCGATCCGTTGCACAAGGTGACGATCATTCCTCGTGGAATGGCGCTGGGCGTAACCATGCAATTGCCGATCGACGACAAGCACAACTACACCAAAGAGTATCTGGAAACCGAGATCGCCATCATGATGGGTGGTCGCCTCGCAGAAGAATTGTTCCTGAACCAGATGAGCACCGGCGCAGGCAATGACATTGAGCGCGCCACCGAACTCGCCCGCAAGATGGTTTGCGAGTTCGGCATGAGCGACCTCGGCCCATTGACCTTTGGCAAGAAGGAAGAGCAAATTTTCCTGGGTCGCGAGATCAATCAGCACCGCGACTACAGCGAAGCGACTGCCATCAAGATCGATGACGAGGTGAAGCGGCTGGTCGGCAAGGGCTACGAGACTGCCAAAGGCATTCTTGCCGCCAATCACGATACCCTGGTGCGAATTGCGCTTGCGTTGCTCGAGCGCGAAGTGCTCGACGCCAACGAGATCAAGCTGATCATCGATGGCAAAGAGCTGCCGAAGATCATTCCACCATCGAGCGGCGACGACTCCGGCGTGCAGCAGGTGCTCAAGCCCGAGCCGGGACGTCCAGGAATCGCCAAGGGCGGCGAGCATCCGGCGCCAGCGTAGTCGACCTCTCAGCCTTCAGCTATCTGCAAAACCTTTGGGCGGCCACTGGCCGCCTTTTCTTTTCTGCTTTGGCGATGCACTGCACTGCATCCCACAATTTGAGGAACTTTATCCTTCCCTGCTGCGAAGACAGAGTGACAGCATAAACGTCAAACCGACACCCGCGATGGCAAGCACAGATATGGTCGAAGCCCGGTCAGATGCCGAACTCCTCTGCGCAGCACTGGCCGGAGAGGAGCCCGCGTTCCTTGTGCTTTATGAGAAGTTAAAGGGCGGCATTTTTCGCTACGCGGTTTATATGACGGGGTCGATTACGGCTGCAGAGGAAGTCACGCAGGAAGCGTTCATGGCTTTATTGAAAGAGGGACGGAAGTATCGTGAGGAGCGCGGGGATGTGGGCGCATTTGTATTCGGATTCGTCCGCAACTTCGTCCGCCGCGCGCGGCGGGAACGTGCATACGAGCCTCTGCCAGACGACGAAACCATCCAGCGCATGGCTGCGAGTCTGGTAATCGAGCCGGAGGCGCTGCAAAGGAGGATGATCCGCAACCAGGCAGCCGAGCAGGTCCGTGCGGCCGTGCGATCGCTCCCTGAGCACTACGCACAAGTGATCGTTCTCTGCGATCTATGTGAATTCTCATACGTCGAAGCCGCCTCGCGTCTGGGATGTGCAGTCGGAACCGTCCGGTCGCGTTTGAACCGCGCGCACAACCTGCTGGCAAAAAAGTTGAAGCCGCTCAGGGACGGAAACGCAGCAATTCGAGCGGCCGGTGCTGAAGGATGCCTGATATGAACTGCAAAGAACTCCGCGCGTACTTAGAAAAAGGTTCAATTTTCGATGTTCTTGCGGCCCGGGAAAGCGAGATCTCTGAACACCTTTCCGACTGTCGGCGTTGCAGGGAGTTCTTCGAAATCAGGAGTGAGACCGCTGCTTCTTTGCGTTTGCTACGCGAGACCACTCCTCCGATTCCAGCTTCCTTCAACGCCAAGGTCCTTGCGAACTATCGGAGGCAAGTTGCTGCTTCTGAAGCCGAACCAACGCGCAGGCACTTTCGCTTTACCGCTTGGCGATTAGCATCTGCATTTGTTGCGGTCGTACTGATTGGTGGATTGGCGGCGATGGCTTATTGGGCGACAAAAAAGCCAAGCATCTTACCGATTCCGCAGACCGGCGTCGCACATCAGTCGATCGCTCCGAATTCCCCGCCGCCTGCGATTCACCGACAACCAGCGGTCGCCCGCATGCTCAACACCCAGAAGCACGAAACAACCTCGGACCGTCTAATTTCTGCAACCGTTCCAACGCCTATCGCTGATGGTTTGGAAACTTCGCCTGCGGAGGGATTTCGCAGCCTGATGTATTGCGACGACCTGAGCTGCGGTGGCGGAATGCAAATGGTGCGGGTAGAGTTGCCGGCCCGGGCAGCCGGACTCACGCAAGTTTCTGCTTCGCCCAGCGGATTCGTCACTGCCGACGTCCTGATCGGCCCTGACGGCTTCGCTCGGGGCATTCGCATTGTGCATTGAGATTGGAGGAAGTTATGTCTAGAACTACTTTGTTTTTCCTGATGGCGACCGTGACACTGGCGGCCCAGGCGCAAACGCCAGATATCGGCGCCGGAACCATGGCTGCGCAAGTTCTCGCCACCATGCCGCCGAAAATTGGCGTGAGCGTCGCTATGGACGGCATGGAGACCGCGCAGGTCAAGGGTGCTCCGTTCTGCGCAGTCGTTACAACTGAGCACACACAGCTATTCGCTGACGGCAACCGCATACACACCAGCGACAACTCGACCCTCTGCCGGGACAGCGAGGGGCGTACTCGTCGTGAATCTGAGCTAAACCTTTTGGGAGCGACATCGCAAAGGCCTGCGACGAAACTCATCACCATCATTGATTCGGTTGCGGGCTTTCGGTATGTTCTCGACCCGAACAGCAAGACTGCCCGCAAAATGGTTCTTCCTTCTGCGGGAGGTGGAATCGTGGAAAAAGGCGCCCGCCAAAACGGCGGTCCCGCGGTGAAAGAAAAGGTGATGTTTTTCCGCCAGGGGCCTGAACCCGCCGCTGATGTTGCGTTTGGCAATGTTTTTATCAACACAGAAGGCGGCCCTGGAGCCAGTAAGGGAGCACAATCTGAAGATCTCGGCGACCAGACGATTGAGGGCATCCATGCGACAGGTAGGCGCATGACGACAACAATTCCCGCGGGCAAAATGGGGAACGAGCAGCCGATTGTAGTGACTTCCGAGCGCTGGTATTCGCCTGAGTTGAAGGCGACGATCATGACCAAACACAACGATCCGTGGGCCGGAGAAATGAAGATGCAGTTCAGCAGCGTCAATACTGCCGAGCCGGACAGCTCACTGTTCGTTGTGCCATCCGATTACAAAGTCGTGGACGAAAAGGCCGACCGGTTCCTGATCAAGTTACCGCCGCCCGCCCCTGCAGCCGAATAAATTTGTGGCGCGGACGGGGAGTCCGCGCCAAGAATTACGCCGCATTGATCATCTGTAAGCCTTGCTCGTTGTAGCGGTCGCCGGCGGCAGCTCCCGGCGGAAACACTTTCTCGAGTCCGGTGAGTTCGTCGGTACTTAATTTCACTTCCAGCGCACCGATGTTTTCTTCCAGATATTTCACCCGCTTGGTGCCGGGAATCGGAACGAAGTGGTCTCCTTTGGCGAGTACCCATGCCAGCGCTAACTGCGAGGGCGTGCAGTTTTTCTTTCCAGCGAGCTCCTGAACTTTGCTTACAAGATCGAGGTTCTTCTGGAAGTTCTCTCCTTGAAAGCGCGGCGAATTGCGGCGGAAATCGTCAGGAGCGAAGTCGTCAAACTTCTTGATTTGCCCGGTGAGAAACCCGCGCCCGAGCGGGCTATACGCGACAAAGCCGATGCCCAGTTCACGGCAGGTGGGAATCACATCCGCTTCATGATCGCGAGTCCATAGCGAATACTCCGACTGCAGCGCAGTTATGGCGTGAACTTTTGCCGCGCGCCGCAGGTTGTTCGGGCGGGCTTCGGAGAGCCCGATGTGGCGAATCTTTCCTTCCCTGACTAAATCGGCCATGGCGCCGACGGTCTCTTCGATTGGCGTGTTGGGATCAACGCGGTGCTGGTAATAGAGATCGATGTAGTCGATCCCCAGACGTTTCAGGCTCGCCTCGCAAGCCTTTCGCACGTACTCGGGTTTGCCGTTTACTCCACGGCTCTTCGGATTCGCGGGATCCCGAACGATGCCGAACTTTGTCGCAATAATCAGCTTGTCGCGCTTGCCTTTGATCGCGCGGCCTACAAGTTCCTCATTCTTGAACGGCCCGTAGATATCAGCCGTGTCGAGGAAATTGATTCCGAGTTCGATAGCGCGATGAATAGTGCGAATCGATTCGGCCTCATCTCCGGGCCCGTAAAACTCCGACATACCCATGCAGCCGAGTCCTTCGGCAGAAACGGCCAGACCACTGCGGCCAAGCTGGCGAGTTTTCATTGTCACCTCCTCAGACGAAAAAAGAAGCTGGAACGTGTTTACAAGAATCAGATTGCTCGTGTTCTAGATGCCGCTAACGTCTTAAGTGACACGGGAAAAATCCATGAGTTCAGTTCCGCTATGGTTTGAACGGAAGTTCGAGTTTACTTTTCCAGTTGAGCAGTTTCCAAATCTGATTGTCCGGCTGCGTGGCACTCCGGCGCGGCTTGAGGAAATGGTGCGAAGCGTCTCGCGCGAAGTTCTGGTGCGCAAGCCAGCCAATAAATGGTCAGCGCAGGAACAAGCGGGACACCTTTTGGATCTGGAACCGCTCTGGCTTGCGCGAGTAGAGGATTTTGTGGTCGGAGGTGCGGAGCTCACCGTCGCAGACTTGAGCAACCGTAAGACGCACGAAGCCAATCACAATTCCACGAAGGCTGAGGACATTTTGGCCCAGTTCCGCACGGCTCGATCACGTCTTTTGGAGCGACTAGAGGAACTTCAGCCGGAACTGTTCTCGCGCACCATGTTGCACCCACGGTTGAAACAAGCGATGCGGCTGATTGACCACCTCTATTTCGTCGCCGAGCACGACGATCATCATCTGGCCAGAATCTGGGAGCTGATTCGCTGATCGGTTGCCAGTAGTCAACACTAGGGATCGATCATAATCACGGCTTTCGTAGCTTCGACTATCTCTCCGATTTCGACAGCGTGAACTCCGGCACTCACAAGGGCACTCTTGAGACCTGAAGCTGTCCCCTCCGACGCAGATATGAGTAGTCCTCCGGCGGTCTGGGGATCGAAAAGGATTGTTTTGAGATTCTCTGGGACGGCGTCCCCGTAATCCACAATGCATTCCGCGAATTCGCGGTTGGCGTTAAGTCCGCCAGGGATGTGTCCGGCGCGGACACAATCAAGCGCGCCTTCTAGCAAAGGAATTTTCGAGGCCTGCAGTCTCGCGGAAACGCCATCCGAAGCTAGCAGCATTTCGCGAAGGTGACCGATCAGTCCGAAGCCCGTGACGTCGGTAAGGGCGTGAACGAAAAAGCCGTCGTCGGTCGTCGGTCGTTGGTCGTTCGCCGACGAACGGTGCGCCCCATCCTTCCCCTTCAGGGGAGGGTGGGGATGTTGATCTTCCTCAAATCCGGCAATTACCTCCGCCGCGCTCTTGTTCAGTGTCGTCATCGACTTTACGGCCGCATCGATCCAGGATTGCTTGGCGACGCCTTTCTTTATCGCAGTGGAAATCACTCCCGTGCCGATATGCTTCGTCAAAAGCAGTCGATCACCGGCACGCGCCCCGCCGTTTTGCAGCACTCGCTTCGGATTCACTGTCCCTGTGACCGAATATCCAAACTTTGTTTCCTCATCGCGAATGCTGTGGCCGCCGATGATCGTGCATCCGGCCTCGACCATCTTTGAGAGCCCGCCGGCCAGGATTCGCTCAAGAACTTCGAGATCACCTTTTCCCGGGAAGCACACCAGCGCGAGCGCGGTCAGCGGTTTTCCGCCCATCGCGTAAATGTCGCTTAGAGAATTCGTCGCCGCGATCTGGCCGAAAGTATAGGGATCATCAATGATTGGCGTAAAGAAATCGACTGTCTGAACCAGTGCCTGCTCAGGCGCGATTAGATACACGCCCGCGTCGTCGGCGTGATCAAAGCCGACAAGGACGTTCGGATCATGTTGCCGGGCTAATTTCCCAAGCACCTTGTCCAGCGCCGCCGGACTCAGCTTGGAAGCTCAACCTGCGGCTTTAACCGTCTCGGTCAACCGCACGGCTTTCGTTCGCGACATGCAGATATTGTAGAGGAGAGTCGGGGAGCTGCTCCCCTTAACGCTGCGCAGGAAGTTGTTACGAAAGCGGAACAGTGAAGCTTGGCGACGCGGCAACTAAATTACTGCGAAGCTCCTCGAAGTCCGATATTCATTGCAGAACAATCAGTTTGTTCCATTTCTGTAAAAACGATGGAAAACTTTTTTGCGCGACAAAAATTCCGTCCATCATGCGCTTATGTTTTCTTTTGCGTTGGGGGTCTTTCTCCTGGGGTTAGGGGCGGGAGCAGTTATGGTACGGCTCGCGTTTAACAAACAACAGCGTGATCTTAGAGACGATCTTATAGTCTCAGCCGCACAACACGATGATGAACGATTGCGCTTGAGGTAGCAGCGTTCACTTCAGTTGAATATTCACGATCTGAAGCTCGGGATACGCCTGGTTCCACTGCTCGCTGACGTGCTCGAAGATCAGCCGGAACGGCTTCGACTGCCCGGGCGCGAGTGGCACGACCGAAAGATCCACCGTGTCAGGGTAGGGGCCGTTCGTCTGCAGGATCTTAATGGGCACTTCTTCGATCTGCGCCACTTGGCCGTAAAGGTCCTTGAAGGTTACCCGCACCGTCGTATGCCCCACGGTCTTGTTGCCTGCGTTCGCCAAGGTTCCGTCGATGTATGTGACGTTGGCGCCCACAAAATTTTGTGACTGGCTCATCTTCAGGTCGGAAATCTTCAGTTGAGAAGCGTAGGGTGGAATTTGTTCTTGCGGTTTGGGCGATGCACGCAGCAATAGCGCGATGCCAATCGCAACGATCGCGACCGCGGCTATGGCAACAATAATAATGATTCGCCGGCTGGAATCCGGTTCCTGCGCCACCGGCGACGGCTGAATCCAACCGCCCATACGAGGATTGTATGTCGTTCGCGCCCGGGCAGGCTATTTCTTTACCAGAGTGGTATGGCTGGCCACACACTGCCAGAGATTGTTCTGGAAGACCCAGGTGTCAGTGAAACGTCCCCAGTGCTCAAATGGCTTGCCTTTATATTTTCCTTTTGTGTGATACGTCCCGGCTACGATCGCGGCGCTCGGGTAGGTAAACACTTTCACGTTTTCATTCGTGACGAGACTGGCCTGGTAGTCGGGGTCCTGCAGATCGGCGAGGAATTGCGATTTGTCCATGACGGTGCCGTCATAGTCGGTGTAGATGAACGAGTCAGGCAACAGGTGGCGCAGTGCCGTTGCATCATGATGCAGTTGCGCCTGATTCCACGCGTTCTCGAGTGCGAGAATCCGATTCTCATCTGGCGATTCGGCAGAGCTGGCCAGCGGCAAGAGTGGAATGCACAAAGCAAGACAGAAGAGTACGTGCTTCATGTGAGCTCCTTCGAAACTTCTCGATTCTAGGCACGCGCTGATTGCGCGGGTATTGCCTTCGCGGATGCAGTCGAAGTCTTGAAGAATGCAGTGAGGAAGAGGATCCCAAATAACAGATCGATGATGCCGAATGTGAGATCCGAGGCGTGTAATCGCGATTGCATGTAGAGCGCGATGGCAGTGCCGGCGTAGGCGAATTTTTCGATGACGGCGGGAATCATTATTGGGCGTAGTCGTACTGGGTCGCGAGAGATCACCAGAAACGCAATTTGCCATGCGAGGCCGATTCCAACGAACCCGTAAAAGAACGCTGGATGAGTGATCGCCGGCGGATCCTGTCGGCTGATGATGTTGAACATGAAGTAAAGCGGGGTGAGCTCGAGAAGGCCGAGAATTCCAGCGATCAGGAAAACGATTTTCGCAAATTTCATCTATTCGCCGCCGACGGTAAGCCCGTCAATACGGATTGTAGGCGATGCGACCGAGCCGCGAAATTCGAGGTCATCGGCGATTGCAGAAATGTTCAGAAACATGTCTTTCAAATTTCCCGCGACCGTGATCTCTTCGACCGGATACGTCAGCTCGCCGCCGGAAATCCAGAGTCCGGATGCGCCGCGAGAATAGTCTCCGGTGACGAGATTCACGCCCATGCCGAGAAACTCGGTGACGTAAAGGCCTTCTTTAATTTCGCCGATCAGATGCTGCGGAGTCTTGCTTCCAGCTTGCAGAAAATAGTTCCCCGGCCCAATGCCCGGTGTCCCGGCGAGTCCGCGAGAAGCGTTAGCGGTGGTTTGCAAGCCAAGTTTCTTCGCCGTGTAGGTATTCAGCAGATAGGACTTGAGCACGCCGTTCTCGATCACAACGGTGCGGCGGGTCGGAATGCCTTCGCCGTCAAACGGACTGGTACCGAAGCCGCCGACCATGGTTCCGTCGTCGATGACGGTTACATTGTCGGAGGCGATCTTCTCGCCCAGCTTTCCCGCCAGGAAAGACGCGCCGCGGTAAACCGAGTCTCCATTCACGCCTTCGAAGATGTGGCTGAGAATCGAAGTAGCAACCAGCGGATCGAAAACGACAGGAACCTGTTGCGTTTTGACTTTGCGAGCGCCCAGGCGTCGAAGTGCGCGCTGAGCCGCAATTTTGCCGACTTCCTCCGGCGATTCGAGCTTCGCCAGGTTGCGCGAGACCGAAAACCAGTAGTCGCGCTGCATGGCGCCATTGTCTTCTTGTGCAATGGGAACGGCCGCGACCGAGCAGTACGATCGCCGATACTCGCCGACGAAGCCATGCGAATTTGCAAAAATCTTGTGGCCCGTTGCGGCGTCGAATGATCCGCCTTCGGAATTCTTGATGCGCGGATCGGAATCGAGCGCAGCTTTTTCTGCCCGGCGAGCGTAGGCGATGCGCTCTTGCCCAGGCAGAGAGTAAACGTCAGGGGAATAAAGGTCGAGATCGCCGGAGATCGAGCCGAGTTGGTCCGCGTCTGGAATTCCGGAGAATGGATCTTCAGAGGTGATCTTCGAAAGCTCAAGCGCCGAGCTCAACATGCGGTCGAGCCCTGCACGGGTGAAATCGCTCGAATGCGTGCTGGCCGCGCGCTTACCATTAAAGACTCGCACCCCAATAGATTTCGATCCCGATTCTTTCAACGTCTCAACCTGGCCGAGGCGAACGAGCGTAGAGAATTCGTCCCCTTCACGAATGACGCACTCGGCTGCAGTCGCGCCGCCGGCCATGGCCCGGCGAACGATGTCCTGAGCGAGTTGTTTCAGGTCAGTCTCGGTTTGTGCTTCAAGAATGGTTTGAGACATAAGAATCATTCACCACGGAGGCACGGAGAAAAGAAGAAAATTACTCAATGATTTCTCCGTGACTCCGTGGTGAGAAAGGTCTTACTGCATAAATCCGCCGGTGTCTTTCCGTGCGGTGCCGCCGACGGTTAACCGATCTAGCTTTGTAGTCGGCATTCCCACGCCGACAGGAACAGCTTGCCCATCCTTCCCGCAGGTTCCAACGCCTTCATCGAGACGCAGGTCGTTGCCGACCATCGACACACGAGTCAGCGCATCCGGGCCGTTGCCGATCAGTGTCGCGCCGCGAATCGGCGCAGTCACGTGGCCGTCTTCGATCAAATAGGCCTCGGAGGCAGAAAAAACGAACTTGCCGTTCGTGATATCGACCTGCCCGCCACCGAAATTCACCGCGTAAATCCCGCGCTTCACGGATCGAATAATATCTTCCGGTGCGTCTTCACCAGCCAGCAAATATGTGTTCGTCATGCGCGGCATGGGGATGTGTTCATAGCTCTCGCGCCTGCCGTTCCCGGTATCAGCCATACCCATCAGCTTCGCGGAAAGCTTGTCGCTCAAATAGCCCTTCAGAATCCCTTTTTCGATCAGCACCGTTTCCTGCGTGCTGTGGCCTTCGTCGTCCACGTTGAGGGAGCCGCGCCGCCAGGGCATGGTCCCGTTATCGACCACAGTGCATTTTTCACTCGCTACTTTCTTGCCAATCAATCCCGCAAACGCAGATGTCTGCTTACGATTGAAGTCGGCTTCGAGCCCGTGACCGACGGCCTCGTGAATCAAGACTCCCGGCCAGCCTGGGCCGAGCACTACTTCCATGTCGCCTGCCGGGGCTTCGCGGGCGTCAAGCTGCAGAATCGCCTGCCGCGATGCTTCCTTCGCAAAATACTCAGGGGTCTTGTCACCAAAGAAAAAGTCGAGCGCTACCCGGCCACCACCGCCCGCACTGCCGCGAGCAGAATTGCGATCAGTTTTCGCAATGCAGGAGACATTCAGGCGAGCGAGCGGTTGCGAATCTTCTGCATAGGTCCCATCTGATCCGACCACGAGAATGTTCCGCAGCTCGTCGGCATAGTTCGCGCGGACTTCCTTGATTCGCGGATCGTAAGCGCGCGCAGCCGAATCCGCACGCATCACCAACTCGACCTTGGCCGTAATCTCGGCATCTACGGACGGCAAAGTCAGCGGATACAAACTTCGCGCCTGGGTTTGTTGAAATCCGGCACTGGGGGTCTTGGCGGGGCCGCTGGCGATCAGGGCCGCGGTCCGGGCGGCGTGCAGAATGCGAGCGGGGGAAAGATCGTCGGTATAGGCGTACCCTGTGCGCTCGCCGGAGATGACGCGGATCCCGCAGCCAGCGGAGATGCCCTGCGAAGCCGACTTGACCATCGATTCATCGACCGTCAGCGCAGTCGAGGAAAGATACTCAAAATAAACGTCTGCGTAGTCCCCTCCGGCCGAAAGCGCCGCCGCTAAGTAGCGCTCCAGGTCGCGGTTGGTCAGGCCATAGTGCTCAAAGAAAAAATGATTATTGTCCACAGTTATTGGATGACCTTTGGGCCGGAAAGGCTCGGGATAGGGCCATTATCCCACATCAAGTGCCGGGTAATCGGGCCATCGGATGATCGGGTCACCAGGTGATTTAGAACCGCACAGGGCCAGAACACACGCTCCAGATCACCCGATGGCCAGATCGCCCGATCACCCGATTCCTAGATGTTCATCCGTCACAGACAAAGCTCGCCTTCTTTGGAAAACTTGTTGGTATGACTCCGCAGATACTGGCGAACATGCTCGAAGGATTTCTTTCCCAAAGCAGCAGCGCCGTCGTAATCGAGGACGGGGCAGTAGTCTTCGATCTCGAAAGCGCAAAGTACTCGATTTCCGGAGAAAGCAACAAATGCCTCCTGCACTTGTGGTCTTCTGAGCGAAACGTTGTGCGTCGTGTGCTCGACGTCGAAAGCAAAGGCGAGACTCTGCGGATTACAGTTCAAAGAATTGGGCAAGCCCGGCCGACGAAGCTCGAAATCTGTCGCGATCGTGACCGGCGTTCTCCATCTGTTAAGCGCGCCGCCCGTGCTGCTTACCAGCGAGTCCTCGAACGAGTGCTGCGGAAGCGGTTCCCGGATTTCACCGTCGCACAACTGAGCACGTCGATGGACCTTGAGAAATCCTTCGGGCCGATCTATGCGCGAGGGCTCGTTCGACGTGGGCAGTCGGCGTTCGCTGTGCTTGGAGCGAACTCGCAGGAACTGCAGTCCTCCATCGACGCCTCACTGACCTTTGGAATTTTGTGGCTGGATGTCTGCCGGCAAGCGAACGCCGGAAAGCTGGTGATCGAAGGACTGAAACTGTTCGTTCCCCAGGGACGATCAGAGCTGATACGCGAACGCATTTCGCAGCTGAACCCGGAAATTGCGAAATGGCAGCTTTTCGAACTGAATGAACGAACCGATGAGTTGATCCCAGTCGAAATTCCCGACCGCGGCAATGTTGCCACCCGGCTCGTTCGCTGCACGGATGAATCTGCGGTGCGAACCCGATTTGCCGAGCCGATTGCTCTAGTCCAGACCGTGATGCCCGAGGTCGAAATCGGAATTTCAAGTCCAGCCGAGATTGCATTTCGCTGCCACGGACAGGAATTCGCGCGCGCGCGGCTCTCCGCCAAACCTGGCGACTTCAATAGCGCACCGGAAATTGTGTTTGGCCTGGGGGCGGGTGAGCGCGTTCTCGATGGAAGCGACTTCGCTCAATTCGAGCGGCTGGTGCACAGCATTGGCGAGGCACGGCATGCGGAGGGCCCCAGCGACAGCCCATACTGGCGCTTGCATCCGGAGCGCTGGCTGGAGTCACTGGTGGTGAAAAATGTTGCCGCGCTTGATGATCAGCTCGATTCGCGGTGGAATTACTCTCAAGTGCCGGCATTTTCGGCCGCTGATCGCGCCATGATCGACGTGCTGACCGTTACTCGCACCGGACGGCTGGCGGTCGTGGAACTGAAAGCCGACGAAGACATCCACCTGCCCTTGCAGGGGATTGACTATTGGTCGCGTGTGGAATGGCATCATGCGCGCGGCGAGTTTCAGAAATTCGGCTACTTCGCAGGGCGTGAACTTTCTCCGCAAAAGCCGCTACTGATCATGGTCGCGCCCGCACTGCGCGTGCACCCGACGACCGACACGTTGCTCAAATATGTTTCCCCACACATCGATTGGACGTTGCTCGGAATAAACGAGCTATGGAGGAAAGAAGTAAAGGTTGTCTTCCGGAAGAGGCCGCAAACCGCGCAGCTCAGGAAGGCTGTTTAGCTTGCCTGTCTGACCAAAAGCTCTTAACCGCAGAGAACGCCGGGAGGAAAGCTGAGTTCGCCGAAAAGCGAGCGAAAGACTTTAACCGCAAAGCACGCCAAGGAGTCGCTAAGTTCGCAAAGGACCTTTGCCCGGCCAGAAATCGTAGCGAAGATGTTCTCTGCGACCTTTGCGGTAGCTCTGCGAGCTGGACGGTCAAATCTTTTACTGTTTCCAGATTCCGAGTAACCTGCGCAAATCGATGAGCTGGCCCAAATGGTGCGCATTGTGGTCGGCCACGAGCATCGCCTCGCGCAAAATGGTCTGTCCATCTCCCCAGGGAAGCTTTGCAAACAGATCTGTTTTAGGATCGCTCACCAACTTCTTCATTGCATCGAGATCATTGTGGAAGCGCTCAATACTCTTTTCCCACGCGATCGTGCTTGCTGGAGCGGGATTCTTCGGCCAGTAGTCGGCCGGCCACTTCAGCGCCTTGTAGTTCGCATTGCGGCTGAAATCCAGGATGTCCCATTGCGCGATCCGCATGTGCTCGAGCAGCATCCAGGCCGAATGCGGCAGGCCATTGGGAATTTCGCCGCGGAACTTTGCCGGAAAATCTTTGATCACGTCGTCAAAAGTCGCGTGGGCATGCCCGCCATCGAGCAGTTCGAGCAGGTGCTTGCGAAGAGATTCGTCGGTGTTCATGGGGTCTTTCTGACTGATTTTTCTTTGCGACCTTGGCACAGCCTTTGCGACCTTTGCGGTAAAAGATCTTAACCGCAAAGAACGCGAAGATTTCGCAAAGTTCGCCAAAACCTCCCTTTACGATGGCGTTGTCGCCGGCGGGGTCGCAGAAAAAGAACTCGGCTCAGTCTCCTTTTCTCCGCGATAGACACGTCCGATTGCACGCACGATGCGCCGGAGCGGCCAGTAACCCTTCTCATCTGCAAAAAAGATCTCGCCGATGCGGTGCGAACGGTAATACCAGCGTTTGAGGATGGCCAGGTGCTCTGTTTGCTCGACGGCTGACGAACGCGCCTCGCCGGGGAACTCAGCGAAGGTCTTCTCAACTCTCGACTCCATCGATTGCGGCTCGCCGCTCTGCTCGATGCTGAATTGAACTGGGCCGTGCAAGATTGCACGCGAAAAACGATACAGTGCTACTGACTTCTCTTCGGCTGAAGGCTGAATGATGATCGCCTGTAGCCGATCAATCCTGTGCATAATTTCGGGCAGTTGTGCCAGCACTGGCTTGAGTTTCTCGGCCTTCGCGTGAATTGCGGCCGCCTCTTCGAAAGCGAGCTCCTGCGAGGCGTGATCGCGCTGTTCAGCAAGCTCGCGGGAGAGGGATTCGCCTCGTGAATCAAAGAATGTCTGCACGCGGCGGACTTCGGCGTGGTAGTCGTCATCGCTGCAGCCTTTAAAGCACGGCGCCAGGCACATCTTCATTTCGGAATAGACGCACCCAGGGAACGATGGATCGGGATGAAGATCGTCCGTGCAGCGTCGCATTTTGAAAAAATCCAGCGCATCGTTGGCGAATTTTTCAGCGGCAGTGCGGGATGGGAAAGGGCCATAGTAGAGGTTTGAAGCTTGGGCCTTATCAAAAAGCAGGTTTCCGTTCGACTCCTTCCCTGGGGTCAATCGCTCAGGGCAGGCTCTCGACTGCGTTGCATCGCTCGCTTCGCTCTCAATGGAACCTCGCTCGACATGAAAGGATTGACTTTGTTGCAAACCCGGAAGTTTTCCCAGTCGCGTCGTGACCGATGCGCGCGGATACTCATTCTCCAAGTGCAACTTAACCAAAGGGGCCGGCCGCAGCCGAAGCCGCGCCGAGTAGGTCTTCGGAAAATGCTCACGCAGCAGCCTGTAAAGAAGCAACTGCGATTCAAAATCTGATCCCGTCAGAGTGAATTCAATTTCCCTGACCCGATCACGAAGATTCAGCCGTTTACTCTGCTCGACAGGCCGGCCGAGCAGGCGCAGCATTCGCCGGCGCAGATTAGCGGTCTTGCTGACGTACGGCTCGCCTTCGCCGCGAAGCAGGAACACCGCGGCCGACGCCGGAAGCTCATGAAAGAAGCTCTCGTCCGTAGCAGGCGAAAAACTCAGCACGCGCGTGAGCACAGCAGTATTGTAATGAGACCCTGCTCACAGGCTAGTGGAAGAATCGCGCCCTCAGCGGATCCCGACTTGCCCGCGTACGCTGTCGATCAGCTTTTCGGAATCGTATCCGACGCCGGCCTTGAAGACTGTTTCGACGTTTTCTATATCCTCGATCTTTTTAGAAGGATCGCCTTTGATCAGAACGAGGTCTGCGTGCTTGCCCGGCGCAAGCGTTCCGATGTCATTTTCGCGCCCGAGGTAAGTAGCGCCGTTCTGGGTAGCGATCTGAATTGCCTGCACGGGCGTGAAGCCTGCTTCGACCAGCAGCTCAACTTCGCGCTGGTCGCCGAATCCGGGCAACACGCCGCCGTTGCCGGTCGGATCCGGACCGGCAAGGAGCAATCCACCTGCTTTCACAAACGCAAGTTCAAAATCCATTTCTTTGCGCATGAGAGCGCCTAATGGCGACTTCAGTGAGACCCGTGCGCGCGCCGTGAGATAGCTCTTCGCAGCTTCGTCGGACATCGCATCGAGGGTACGCTGTTCCAACTTCGGTCGGCCGGGGACGCTTGCTTCAAACACCGGCAAAGTCGAGGTCACTGCAATATGGTGCGAAACGAGCGAGTGGATCAGGTCCTGCACTTGCGCGCCGTTGATCTCCTGCTTCGACCATCCCTCTTCGCCTTCCTTAGGTGGGCAAAGGTCGGGCTTTTTATCAGCCGCAAATTCCGTATCCGTGAAGACAGGCCCGTGCTCGAAATCATCGATTCCAAGCGCGATTGCCTCGGGCCAGGTTACGGAACACAGATGGCCTGTCAACTTCAGATGGCGTGCATGCGCTTCCTGAATCGCTGCGCCGAGTTCCGCGCGCGAGATGTTCATGTAAGCCTTGTACGAGGTCATGCCCGTGTCGGCCCAATAGTCCACCATACGCTTGGCATCGTCAGGCCCGGTGAGCTCGTGCATCTGGGCAAAGATCGTCGGCGCACCTTCCAGATAGGGCGCGGTCGCGTCGAGGTTCGGCCCGGGCATCAGGTTCGCGTCGATCCGGTTCTTAATCTTCAAATCGGTATACGGCTCAACACTGCCGGTCGTCCGCATGGTGGTGACGCCAGCGGCAAGATAGAGCCGAGGTGCGGTGAACGGAAGTTCCGCAACAAATAATCCCGGCTCGGCTATGTGTCCAGCGGCCACCTGAACTGAAATCGAATTTGTGTAATAAAGATGGTCGTGCATGCCGACAAGCCCGGGAATGACGGTGTAACCCGCGCGGTCGATCTGCTGGGCTCCCGCCGGAATTTGCACAGAGCCGGCTGGGCCGATCGCCTGAATTTTCCCGTTCGCGATGACGACCGCCTGATCATCTTTCGCTGGAGCGCCGGTTCCGTCTATCACGCGCACATGGTTCAGCACCAAAACCTGGGCGTTGAGGGCGATGAACTCGGCAACGTCGCTATCTTTCGCAGATTGAGCTATCGCTATCCCGATCAAAGCAAGAGCGCAAAGCAGAAATCGCATACGCATTCCGCAAACCTTTCGTGGCATGTACTTCGAACAGTCCGCAATTCTACTTCAGAGTGAACTATTGCACGGCAATCGTCTGCGTGGGGGTGTTCCATCCCCGAATTCCAACCTGCATCCGACCGCTGTTTGACTTGCTGGAAAACTCGATATCAATCTCTCGTTTCTCGCCGGGCAGAAGCGAAACATAATTGTCGGAGTAATACGCCGGAAGGATTCGCGAACCGTCAGCATTGAGCAAAGTGAGCTTGTTCTCGATCGATGCACTCGTTCCGGTGTTTTGTAGTTGGACTCGAATGCGTGTGTCGTCTCCGTCTCGCGACGAATTTGCCGTAGCCGACACAGAACTTGCAGGCAGCTTGTTGAGAGCGCGGTATGAGGCGCTGTCGGCGGCGAGCCAGTAGAAATTATCCGAGATCATCTCGCCTTGCGGATCGCGAAGCTCGAGCTTCACTAGCACGACAGGATTCGTCGCAAACAGCGGCGCCAGGTCAAGCTTGAACGCATCGCTTGCGGCGTTCGCAGGCAAGTCGTGCTTCTCTTCGCGATGGAGCAGAAGTTTGTTGCTTAGCGAATACACGTTGGCAGTAACCGAGAGCCCAGGCCGAACTTCAGTTGTGGTGTCAACGATCGAGACGGTGTAGTTCGAGAGGTCCAACTGCACGTGCAGCGGCTCGCAGGCCTTCTTTACCCCGTAGTATGAAGACTGGGTGTCGTAGTCCGAGGTCATGATCTGCCAGGTATTGCTCGGCCACGCGGGTTGCGTCATCCACAACATGCGGCCACTGTTCGGGTTCCAGAGGTGCGCGTTCATTCCTTCAAAGATCGCGCGATGATCGACATAGTCGAGCATCTGGGCCTTGCGCTCAAAATCTTCAAGACTGGTGGGGGCGCCGAACTCAGTTTGCATTTGCGCCATGAACGGAGCCATGTCGCCGTTCCCGCTCTGGTGCCAGTCGTGGTAAGCCCAATCGTCGCTGATCGGCCACAGGTCTTCTTTCGGAATCCACGCGCGAAAAGATTCGAGCGTTGAGAACGATGGCGTTCCTGTCTCGACCGAGAAGCCATGATTCAACGCGGTGAAGTAGAGTGACGGGTCCATGTACTTGTAGGGCCCGCTGTGCTGCAGGTTGATTTCGTTCGAGCTGGGCGAGTAGTAGCGAGTGCCGTCGAGAGTTCGAATCAGATCAGCAAGGCCCTCGTTGATGATGGGTTGCGGCACGCCCTCATTGCGTCCGCACCACACAACGATTGACGGATGGTTGCGGAAGCGGAGAATCGTGTCGCGCGCGTTGCGCAGAAACAGATCGGGGTCCTGTGCTTCGACGTTGTAATTCTGTGTTGATTCCCAGAAGTCGTTCCAGATCATCAAGCCGTATTCGTCGGCGAGTTGGTAGAAAGTCTCTTCCGTGTCCTGGCCGACCCAGTTGCGAATAATGTTGAGGTGCGCGTCACGATGCAGGCGGAAATACGGCTCGAGCTTTTCGCGCGAAACCCGCTTGCGCGAGTCGTCCATGCCCCAGTTGCCGCCGCGCGCGGCGATTCGCACGCCGTTCACTTTGAGGGCAAGATATGGCGTCATTTGCGTGTCGTCGAGCATTCGCACCGCCGAAGATGTTTCGCCGCCCGGAGCGAGCGAATACACCCACGACTTCCAACCTTCTTTCCATTCTTTCGGCCAGTCAGGCGGAAACGGATCTGTGGGAGGAATATTGCGGATCGCATCATGGCGAACATCAATGACCTGTTCGTTCTTTGCATGGGCCGTGGTCGGCGAATACTCAAGCCGGCGCAGGTGGCCAGATGTGTCGAACAAACTTAGTTCGTATGTGACTTCGCGAATTCCAAAGCGCAGGCGCTTGGTCGTGGTTGTGCCGCTCGCGTCGGTGAAGCTGAGTTCCAGCGTGTAAAGCTCTGGCTTGCCATAGCCGTTCGGCCACCAGAGGCGCGGATGCTGAACCGTCAACTGCGGAAATTCAGCGGGGGCTAACTTCACAGAATTCTCGCCCGGCGCTAGCGTGATTTGTTTAGCAATCGATGTCTCGCCGAAAGAAGCTTTGAGAGTTCCGTTCAGGGGAGCATTGGAAGCATTCTCGACGGGAACCGTGATCTCAACATCGGCGCGGCTGGTGTCGGGCAAGGGCAAAGTCGTGACCACGTGTGGGTCGCCGATTTTCGCTTCACCACTTGCAGTGAGAGTGACCGGTTGCCAGATTCCCGAATCGCGATCGCGAATGGCGGGAATCCAATCCCATCCTTCTGTGGCAACGAACGTTGGCCCATCCAGGCACATGATTCCGCCGTTTTCGCCCGGCCCGCCCTTGATCGACTGCTCCTGTGGAATGCCAGGATGCGGTGGAGGAGAAATTTTCACGGCGAGAACATTTGCCGTATCGCGCTTCACAGCGTTACTTACATCGAAAATTCCGCGAATGAATGCGCCCTTGATCGAACCGAGTTGCTTGCCGTTCAGCCACACTTCCGCAGCGTAGTTGATGCCTTCGAAATTCAGCGTGAGCCGCCGGCCCTGTACTGAACTTGGAACGCGGAATTCCACGCGATACCAGTAGTCCTGCTTATTCAGGCTTTCGGGAATGACGAGATTGTTCAGGCCGTAGTCAGGATCAGGATAAATTCCGCGATCGATCATAGTGGTGAGCACGGTTCCGGGAACGGTGGCGGCCATCCAGTCGCGCGTGCTGAATCCGGATTGCGAGATGGCGGAGCCGTCCGCGTTGAGTTTGGGTGCGGAAATCAGCTTCCAGTTGGCTGCGAGAAACCACTCGTTGTCGCCATGCGATTGCAGAGTTTCCTGCGCAGGGGGCAAAGGCTTCGCGACAAGCCGAGAAAACGCTGCATTCGTGTGCGGCATGGTCGAGGGATCCTGCGGCGCTCGGTAGCCCGCCTGCTCACGAGTCTGCACCGGCCAGGGCTTGGAACCTTCCTCGAATTCGAGCAGGGAAAAGTCTTGCGATTGCCGAGCGAGTTGCCTGACTTCATCGGCGGTCAATGCATGTCCAACCACCTTCAGCCCAGCGATCTTGCCACCGAAGTGACGCCAACTTGCTCCGACGGGCGCGGCAGGCGCCATCTTCAAAACTGGACTCACGCTGCCGAGGTCAAGTTTGCCGGACGCGACTTGGGCCCCATCGGCGTAAAGCGTAAAGCTCTGTCCGTCGAAAGTTGCTGCCAAAAAATGCCATTTGTCAGGCGCCAGCGAAGCGGCCCCTGACAATCTGCTGTCTCTGCCGGAGTACAAAAAGAGATGGCTGCTGTCGAGACCGACATACCTCGAATACTCCTCGCTGGGATCGCCCAAACCTGCGATCAGAGTCGGCGCGCTGATAGCCTCGTTCCACTGCACCCAGGCGTAGAACGACCACGGCGAATCGGCGCGAAAAATTGGGTCGTCTTTACTGAGGCTCTTTTCGAGTCCATCGCCGTCCGGAAGGAAAACGGCATTGTAGGGACCGTAGGCCGGCTGGTCACTGGTTGGGGCCTGAGAATAACTTCTTGACCACGGGACGAGGGTTAGAAGCATGGTGATGAAAACAGACGAAAACGCAGAAAGCTTCCGCTGCATGGGATCTCCGCGAACGAGTGTTGGTGTTCCGAGATGCGCGAAACCTGACAAGATTTCGCCCGTCAGGATAATTGGGATCAGGGGTTAGTACAACGTTCTTCTACTGGCGAATTGAAGTTTCATATTCGAGGAAGGTCGATCCTCGCACTCTGGGCGCGCCACTCGGTTACTCTCAGTTACCTCAAAATTTCGCGCTTCATTCATCGCGAAAAATGCGACAATAGAGTTTCCCCACATGACCACCGCCACACTGGACATCACCCCTCAAGTCCTGCGTGACCATGGACTGACCAGCGAGGAATACGACCGTATTAAATCGCTGCTTGGCGGGCGCGAGCCCACCTTGACCGAGCTCGGTATTTTTAGCGTGATGTGGAGTGAGCACTGCTCGTATAAGTCTTCGCGTGTACATCTGAAGCGCCTGCCGACCCGCAGCCGCCGTGTGGTACAAGGGCCGGGAGAAAACGCAGGCATCATCGATATCGGTGACGGCTGGACATGCGCGTTCAAGATCGAGTCCCACAACCATCCTTCGTTTATTGAGCCATTCCAGGGAGCGACCACGGGCGTCGGCGGAATCCTGCGCGACATTTTCACCATGGGCGCAAGGCCGGTAGCGGTGATGGACTCGCTGCGGTTCGGACCGGTTAAGTCCCATGTGGGGCGGGCGCCCTCGCCCGCCAGTTCACAGTCCGACATTCATCGCAATCACTCTATCCTCGAAGGTGTGGTCAGCGGCATCGCGCACTACGGCAATTGCTTCGGAGTTCCGAATCTCGGCGGCGAGACGAAGTTTGAGCCCTGCTACTCCGGCAATCCTCTGGTGAATGCGTTTGCTCTGGGACTCGTGCGCAAAGACCAGATTTTTTATGCCAAGGCTTCCGGCGTTGGCAATCCAGTGATTTACGTTGGCGCGAAAACCGGCCGCGACGGTATTCATGGCGCGACCATGGCCAGCGAGGAATTCAGCGAAGAATCAGAAGCCAAGCGGCCGAATGTGCAGGTTGGCGATCCGTTTTTAGAAAAGCTTCTGCTCGAAGCCTGCCTCGAAGCCATGCAAACCGGCGCCATTATTGGCATTCAGGACATGGGCGCTGCAGGCCTGACATGCTCCACCTGCGAGATGGGCGCGCGCGGCGGTGTAGGAGTCGAGATCGAGATGGACCGCGTGCCGCAACGAGAAACCGGCATGAGCGCCTACGAGATCATGCTGAGCGAGTCGCAGGAGCGCATGCTGCTGGTCGCGCAGAAGGGACGCGAGGAGGAAGTCTATCGCGTGTTCCGCAAGTGGGGACTGGACGCCGTCGAAGTCGGAAAAGTCATTGGCGAGAACACGATGCGCGTCTTGCAGCACGGTGAAGTTGTGGCAGAAGTTCCGAACACCGCGCTCACCGACGACGCTCCGGTTTACAAGCGCCCGATGCAGCGCTGGGAGCCGCCGGTTTCGCGCGAGATGCCGGAGCATGTGAAGCTCGGCGGGAAATCCGATTACACCGATGATTTGAAACGGCTGCTCGCCAGCGAAAACATCTGCAGCAAGCGATGGATTTATCAGCAATACGATTCGATGGTGCAGACGAACACCGTTGAAGGCCCGGGCGCGGGCGACGCGGGCGTGATTCGAATCAAGGGCTCGCAGCGCGCGCTTTCGATGGCGCTCGATGGAAATGGACGCTGGTGCTATCTCGATCCCAAGCTCGGCGCGATGCACGCCGTGGCGGAAGCCGCACGAAACGTGGCTTGTTCGGGAGCAGTGCCGGTCGGCGCGACGAATTGTCTGAACTTTGGCAATCCCGAGAAGCCACCGATTATGTGGCAGTTCTCCCAGGCCATTGATGGAATCACTCGGGCGTGCGAGGAGTTGGAAATCCCGATTACGGGTGGCAATGTCAGCTTCTACAACGAAACCTTGGGTGAAGCGATTTATCCGACTCCGGTGCTCGGAGTGGTTGGAATTCTGGAAGATTCGACGAAAGCGACGTTCCCGCATTTCCGCGAAGCGGAGCGCGCTGTGGTTCTGTTGCGCGGCTCAGAGCCGGGTGATGCGACCGATGCAGAAACTGAGTTTGGTTCATCGGAGTACGCCAAAGAAGTTGTCGGGGGGCTTTGGGGATTTCCACCCGCGCTTGAGCTCGAAAAAGAGGCCGCGCTGCAGAAGACGATCGTCGAGTTGATCGGGGCAGGGTTGGTCGATTCCGCGCATGATTGCTCGGAAGGCGGGCTCGCTGTCGGGCTGGCTAGGTGTTCGTTACCGAAGAGGATTGGGTGTTCGGTGGATATGAATACCGGCGGACTTGCTCCGGAATTTGTGCTGTTTGGCGAAGATGCCAGCCGGATCGTGATCTCCTGCGACCCAGCCAACGTGGTGCGAATCAAAGAAGTGGCGAAGAAACACGGCATTTTTGCCGATCTGCTGGGCGAGACAGTTCCTGAGAAAATAGAGATTAAGCTAGACGGGGGGAGTGTGGTCTCGGCTCGCATAACTGAGTTGAACGACGAATACGAAAACTCGTTGGAGCGAGCATTGAGAAGTGAAGTGGCGGTCGCGGTAAATTGAATGCGGAAAGTACATAGGTCCTTCGACTTCGTAGAATCATCCGCAAGCGAGTGATTCTGCTTCGCTCAGGATGACAGGTGTTTGTTTTTGCTGAAAGCTGAGGGCTGACGGCTGATGGCTAAAAGCGACAAATTTCGCGATGAGTGCGGCGTAGTAGCGATCTACTCGCATCCTGAGGCGGAGACGCTCGCCTACCTGGGCCTGCATGCGCTGCAACATCGGGGGCAAGAATCGGCAGGCATCGTCACCTCCGATGGCATGTCGCTGCACATTCACAAGTCGATGGGCCTCGTGGCCGATATCTTCACCGAAGAGAAGCTCTCGCGAATTCGCGGAACCCTCGCCATCGGCCACACGCGCTATTCGACCACCGGCGACTCGGCCCTCTTGAACGCGCAACCGATCATGGTGCAGTCCAATAAAGGCATGATCGCCCTGGCGCACAATGGCAATCTCACGAATGCAGGTGAGATTCGCGCCCGCATGGAAGCGCAAGGCTCGATCTTCCAGACCAGCAGCGATACCGAAGTTATTGTTCATCTCATCGCGCAATCCCGGGAACAGACGTTGCCGGAAGCGATTGCCGATGCGCTGCGCCGGGTGGAAGGCGCGTTCTCACTGGTGATGATCAGTCGCGATCGTATCTTTGCCGTACGCGATCCCCACGGATTCAGGCCGCTTGCGATGGGGCGCATTGCTGCGAGCGGAGATCGCCTGCACGACACAATTGTTTTCGCCTCTGAAACCTGCGCTTTTGATCTCATCGGCGCAACCTACGAGCGCGAGGTCAAGCCCGGCGAACTGGTAATTGTTGGTCCTGAGGGGACGAGTTCGCGGTTCTATGCTCCGGCAGCGGCACAGTCGAGCTGCATCTTCGAGCATGTTTATTTTTCTCGCCCGGACAGCCGAGTGTTCGGACGCGCTGTGCAAGAGAGCCGCGAACAACTGGGGCGAGAGCTTGCCATCGAAGCTCCAGCCGATGCCGACGTCGTCGTGCCTGTTCCCGACTCAGGCGTAACCGCGGCAATGGGCTATGCCGCTGAAAGCGGCCTGCCGCTGCGCTTCGGGCTGATTCGCAATCACTATGTCGGCCGCACGTTCATTGAGCCACAGCAATCAGTACGCGATTTCGGAGTGCGGCTCAAGCTGAATCCGGTGCGCAGCCTGCTTGAGGGCAAGCGTGTTGTATTGATCGACGATTCCATCGTGCGCGGGACGACCAGCCGAAAAATTGTCCGCATGGTGCGCAGTGCGGGCGCGAAAGAAGTTCACATGCGCATCTCCTGCCCTCCGACCATTTCGCCGTGCTTCTACGGCGTGGACACGCCGCGCAGGAACGAGCTCATCGCGGCGAACAACACCATTGAGCAAATCCGGCAATATGTCGGCGCAGATTCACTGGCGTATCTTTCGCTGGACGGCTTGAAGAAAGCCTGCCGTGACGGCGAAAAGACGACGTACTGCACAGCATGTTACACGGGGCGCTACCCGACCAACCTGGTCGATGTGGAAGAGATTCAGCCGGCTGTGGTGGAGAAGAGATAGTTTCTTGACGGGCGGGATGCCCGTCCCTACAAATCATTCGTGCTGTCATTCCGAACGCCTTTAGGCGTGAGAGCCTGCCCTGAGCGACTGACCGCAGGGAAGGAGTCGATGGGAATCTGCTTCTCGCATGGAAGAGCAGGTTCCTCGTTGTTTCGCAAGCGAAACGCCTCGGAATGACATGGAGTTAAAATTTTCGTGCCGAAGCCACGCGCGGTATTGCCTGCAAGTCGTTTGTGATCTGCAGGTCCTGCCAGCCAGACAACAAATCACGGACTCGCTGCGCGATTGTTCCACTGATTTCCATGATGAGCCAGCCGCCCGGGCTAAGCACTTCGCGGGCCTGGGGAATGAGGCGCTCGATTACTTCCATGCCGGTCGGCCCGGCAAAAACCGCGGTGCGCGGCTCGAACTTGCGGACTTCCAACTGCACTGAGTCTTCTTCCGATTCGCCAACGTAGGGTGGATTTGAAATTACAAAGTCGAATGCATTCTTCTCGATCCCTTGCAACAGGTCGGTTTGATGAAACTGAATCCGTGATTCGAGTTGATGCCGTGCGGCGTTGGCGCGTGCGATTTCAAGGGCAGCGGGAGAGATGTCGGTCGCATGGATCTGCGCATTGGGCAGCTCTTTCGCAAGCGCAAGGGCAATGCATCCAGATCCGGTGCCAACATCGACAATGCGAACATGTGGCGCCGGCGCCCCCGCCCGCGTTGCCGGCTTACTGGTTGTCTTTCCGTTCATCGTTTTTCTAAGAGCATTGCCGGACAAGAATGTCCGCCCCTTCGACAAGCTCAGGGCAGGCTCCGCACGAGTTGTGCTCGCGATCTCAAGCACCCTCTCAACCACATGCTCCGTTTCGGGCCTCGGGATCAGCACCGCCGGACTCACGATCAGGTCCATGCCCCAGAATTCCTGATGGCCAGTGATGTATTGCGCGGGAATGCCCTGAGAGCGTTGCGCCAGAGCATCTTCATACCTCGCCTGCTCATCAGCGCCGAGTTCGTGCTCAGGATGCCCATAGACATATGCTCGGTCGCGCCCCAGCACAAACATAAGCAGCAACTCGGCGTTCATGCGCGGAGAAGGAACGCGTGCCGCCATGAGACGTTCAATCGCTACGTTCAGGGTTTGGCCAAGCTGCACACGGCTATTTCAACACAAACGGTAGGGATTACTGCGGAGGCGCGCCGGGAGCGCCTGGAGGCGGCTGCTCCTCTTCCGGCTGCTGCTGTTGTTGTTGCTGTTGCTGCTGTTGTTGCTGCTGCTGCAGTTCGCGCAGCAACTGTTCGGGCGTCTTCACCACCGGCTGGCCCTGTTGCTGATCGCCCTGGTCTGCTGGCGGGGCCTCTTCCTCAGGCTGAGTCACGACATTAGGCGAAGCCTCTCCGCCGGTCTCGTCCAGATTCGGGTTCTCGCTTTCAACCTCAGGGACTGCCTGCAACGGCTCATTTTGCTCCGCCTGCTGATTTGGTTGCGGCGGAGGCGGGGCAGGCTCGGGGCCGGTGGCTTTAGCGGTGAGCACAATCTTTTTTAACGCGAGCGGATCGGATGGCGATCCCACCAGCACATAGTCAAAGTGCGATCCGTTCAGCAATTGCGCCATCACGTCGCGAGGAGCGCCCGGTCCGAACTGCCCAAAGACTCGATCGCCCGAAGCCGCAGGCATGTCGACCGAAGCACCGGTCTTTTGCTTCACAGCATTCAGGACATCGCCTAACGTCGAATTTTTTGCGACGATCGTCAGTTTCCCTTGTTGAAAGCTGACGTCCGGCGGCGAAGATGGGCCATGTTCGGGACTGACGGGCTGTTGCGGGTTCATCGGTGCAGCAGCAGAAGCCTGGGCCGGAGCAGCTTCCTTTTGAGAGGCAGCGACCTGCGGTGAAGGCTTTGCCGCTTTGGGCCGGTGCTGCGGACTCGCGGCGGCCAATGCGCCTGCGAACAGCACCAGCATTGTCGAGTTGAGGAGAGGACGAAACATCTAAAACCCGTGGCCCGTGATTAGTGGCTCGTGACTAGTAAACCAGGAGCTCGTAACTAGACGCTCGTGAGTCAGTTTCCTTGCACAAACAAAATGCCAAGCTACTTGGACTACGAGCCACCGATCACGAACCACCAGTCACTTCTTTTAGAGCGATTCTAGCACTCAACCGGAGTAGATCATTGATTACAGCCGGGGATTACTGCTGAGGGGCGAAGTAACCTTTGCGGGCGCGGACTTGCAGGTCTTTTTTCAGGGCAGTGATTTCGATCGGGCGGAAGCGGCCGTCCGTCTCAAAGTCTGCCGGATGATAGGAGATTATGTACTGGCTGCGGAGTTCATCCTCAATGGCGGAAAACGAGCTCTTGATGTCCTTCATTTTGAACGGGAAAAACGCCCGTCCGCCGGTTGCGTCCGAGACCTGCTGCAGAATCTTGTCGCCGCGCAAAATCAGGCCGCTGTCGTCGGTCGAGATGGTGTAAATGATGACCTGGGCGCGTTCCGCCATCCAGATTGCCTGATTCAGCGTGTGTTCGCTCTGATTGTCCTCGCCATCGCTCACGATAACCAGGGCCCGGCGCACCGGACGGTCCGAGTCGTCCTTCAAAAGTTTGTCTTTGCACGCCGAATAAATGGCGTCGTAAAGGGCCGTCCCGCCGCCGTCCTCCAAATGTTGGATTCCAACAGAAAGCAGGCCGACATTATCGGTGAAGTCCTGGGCGACTTTGTTCCGCGCATTAAAGCCCATTACAAATGCATGATCATAGTGAGGGCGAATGGTGTGCTGCAGGAAGCCGGCAGCGGCATCCTGCTCAAACTGAAACCTTCCATGGATCGAGCCGCTGGTGTCGATCAAAAGACCGATCTGCAAGGGCAAATCGGTTTCCTGCGAAAACCGGACAATAGATTGCGGCGGCTTGTGATCGTCAAGAATGTTGAAGTCTTTCTGGTTCAGATCGCGGACGAACTTCCCATGCTTGTCCGTTGCGATGAACAAAACATTGACTTCATTGACGTGGGACTTGATTGTGATAATGGAGTTCGGGTCGATCCCCGAGGAGGCCCCGAGACCATTGGAGGAATTCATGTAGGCGTTCTGCCCCTGCACAGGTAGCAGTGCTAATAGCGCCAGCGCGAAACTCCAAGGTATGTACTTCATTCCCAAACCGCCCAAAAATTGCATGGATAGCCACGGCGGAGGCTACCCCTCAATCATTAGATGCACGTGGCTTGCCGAAGACGCTCCCCGGCCAACTCCCCCGTTCGCTTGAATCTAGGCTACTGGCGCGGCTTCTCCAAGTTACAAAAGGAGCACTCAAACGGTCACTAGGCGGCAAGATTTACTCGCCCGGCGCGGTTCGCGCGGAAGGTAAAATGCTGGAAATCTAAAATCGAGGAAAGCCAATGAAAAAGTGCATCGCATTCTTGCTGACGCTTCTGTCCCTGCCTGCTTTCGCTGCCGACAACGAGAAGGAAGTCGACCGGGTCAAAGACGCGGGCGTCGTTTTGAAGGAAATATTGAACATTCCCGATGACATTCCCCAGGATTTACTCGACCGCGCGGAGTGCGTCATCGTGTTGCCATCAGTTAAGAAGCTTGCCGTCGGCATCGGCGCAAGTTATGGCCGAGGCGTAATGGTTTGCCGGACGGGCGAGCACTTCAAGGGTTCATGGGGTGCGCCCGCCATGTACGCGCTTGAAGGCGGAAATATCGGCTTTCAGCTCGGAGGCCAGGCGACGGATTTCGTCCTGCTCGTAATGAACCCAAGAGGAGCGGAGTCGCTGATGGCAAGCAAAGTGAAACTCGGCGCCGACGCCGCCGCGGCCGCAGGACCGAAAGGGCGCACTACAACCGCCGCAACCGACGTGGCGATGCGAGCAGAAATCCTTTCGTACTCGCGCTCGCGCGGATTATTTGCCGGCGTTTCGCTCGAGGGCTCAACGCTCCGTCCTGACAATGGCGCGAATGAGAAACTTTATGGGCGAAAGTTAACTGCCAAAGAAATCCTGAGGGAAGGCAAAGTGGGTACCCCCGCCGCCGCCCATCTGTTGGACGCTCAACTGCAGAAATCTTCGCCCAGGAACCTCTCTGACCCCAAGTCGCTCGAGTAAGAATCAGAATGGATCATGGAAGCCGCCAGTATCGCCCTCCGGCCATCAGCCGGAGGGCAACTTTTCAGCACTCATTTCGCATCCTGAGTTAGCGTTCTGAAGCGATCTTCAGCCGAAAGAGGCCGCTTTCAAAGTATCCCATTCGCCAACGCTTGCCTGTAATTTGCGTTAAAGCCGCTCAGAATTCACGCAACATTAAAAGTGCGTTCATTCGGTCTTAACCACGCGGCAACTAGCATGGAGCTTACTCGCGATCGCTTTCGCATCTTGAAAAGACAACCCCAAATTTCTTTTTGTTCAGCAGTTTTAACTTGTGTTCATCAGGAGAAGAGAACATGAAGCGATTCATGGCTTTGGCGCTGACGTTTGTATTTTCGACGTTCGCGGCGCAAGCCCAGCAAAGTACGGCGGCGGCTACTAAAACCACGCGACACAGGGCCGCAGCTTCGAAAAGCGATTCGGCGATTGCTGCCCAGTTGGACCAACTGAAGCAGGCGATTGATGCCCAGCAACAACAGATCAAGCAGCTCAGCGATCAACTGCAGAGCCGTGACCGTGAACTGCAGCAATTACAACAGCAGGTGAACCAAAGCCAGTCGGCCACCTCGCAGGCGGAATCGAAGGCCGACGCTGCTGCCTCGCAAACGGCGGAGCAGCAACAGACCGTGACTTCGCTCAAGAGCGATGTCGCGGACCTCAAATCGAACGTGACCAACTCGGCGGTCGCGCTGCAGGAAACGCAAAAGAACATCCACACGGCGCTTGAGAGCCCGGCTGCGATCCACTACAAGGGCATCACGATCACGCCTGGAGGCTTTCTAGCTGCAGAAACCGTCTGGCGCCAGCACTCGCTCGGATCCGACATCAACACGCCGTTCAACTCGATCTCTATGCCCGGCGCCGATGCGACCCACATGAGCGAGTTCTATGGCACCGGACGTCAATCGCGAGTCTCGATGCTGGCCGAAGGCAAGACCAACATTGCGAAACTCGCCGGATACGTGGAAGCCGATTTCCTTTCGGCAGGTATCACCTCCAATGCCAACCAAAGCAACAGCTACTCGCTGCGGCAACGTCAGGTTTGGGGGCAGGCGGCGCTCGATGATGGATTCACCTTCACCGCCGGACAAATGTGGAGCCTTGTAACAGAAACAAAGAAAGGCCTCGATAACCGCAGCGAAGGCATTCCAATGAATATCGATCCTTCGTATAACGTCGGTTTCAGTTGGTCTCGGCAGTACGGGTTCCGGGTCACGAAGAACTTCGCAAACAAGTTCTGGCTGGGGGCCGCAGTTGAAAATGCGCAGGGAATTTTCTCGGCGAGCGGGCAGGCACAAAATTTCCTGCTTGGCTCTGCCGGAACCAGTGGAGGTCTGTATAACCCGACCGCGACGTACACGTTCAATCCTTCACCTGACATTATTCTCAAAGCCGCCGCAGAGCCGGGTTTCGGACACTTTGAACTCTTCGGCGTGATCCGTGACTTCCGCGATCGAATCTATCCGGGCGCAACAGCGACTACCCCGACAGCGGCAGGAGCGCGCAATTTTTCGACCACCGCTGCTGGCGTTGGAGCGAATGCGCGATTCACGGTGCTCAACAAGCATCTCGACATCGTTGGGCACTTCCTTGGCGGCGACGGCATGGGACGCTACGGCGCTGCAGGCCTTCCCGACGTTACTGTGAATCCGGATGGAACTCTGGCGCTCTTAAAGAGCGCTCAGGGGCTCGGCATGTTGGAGTTCCACACCGCAAAGCTGGACCTGTATCTGAATGCCGGTGCTGAATTCGTGGGCAGGCACTACGAATTCAACGGCAAAGGAGCCACGGTAGGGTATGGTTCTCCGACGGCAAACAATTCGGGCTGCTATCTGGAGATCGTTCCCGGTCAAACTCCGACCGCTGGTCAGGTACCGGTTTCATCCAGCGGATTCCTGCCCAGCAATCCTGCGAACTGCACGGCGAACACGCGCAACGTGATCGAAGGCACCGCGGGTTTCTGGTATCGCTTCTACAAAGGGCCGAAAGGGACGCTGCAATGGGGGCCGCAATACTCGTATCTCATGCGCAACTCATGGGAGGCTTGCGGACCCGCTGCGCTTACCGGCCCGTGTGTGACTTCACACTTCACTGCGCCGCACGGGGTTGAGAATATGTTTCTCACCTCGTTCCGTTATTACTTACCTTAGCCGAGGTGTTTTTCGGGCACAGGGCTTCGGCGGAATGCCGGAGCCTTTTGTTTTATCCACCACTTTTTGCGGAAATCACTTCCTCGCCAGAACGCTGTAGTTCGATGTGAACTGATCGTTGTCTGTCAGGCGGAGTGCGTCAACCGCAAGCCCAGCGACGTTCAGCATGGGACACGTTGTAACTCTAGCGATCGCCTGCAGCGGCTTGTATCTGGAAAAACTTTGCACAGCAAGATTCAACGTCCGCAGTGTTCCGCCGGCACTCGAAAGCTCGGGGACGATCTTCACATCGGAAAAAGTCACGAGAGTAGCGCGAATGCCTCGCGGTGTAAACCTCCAGCACTCCTCGTCCACGAAGCGCGGGGCCAAGGCGGCAACGCTCATCAGCAGAGACCCGCCCGGTTTGAGCACTCGGCAGATTTGCTCCGCCGCGTTGTGTGGTCTTGCAAAATATTCAAACACCTGCGTGGCAATGACAACGTCGAAGGTATTGTCAGCGAATGGCAGCGACTCCCCACTCCCCAAAACATCAACCAACTCAGTCTGCAAAATATCACACGCGTAGTAACGCTTTGCACGCTCTCCAAACAGCGGTCGATACGGTTGGTACCGCCCGCCTACGTCGAGCACGTTTAGCTCTGTGCCTTCGAGTTCGGCAATCCATTTTTCAAGAATCATTTTGCGCGAACGAAGCACCAGGAAGTTGGGATCGCGCAAAGAGGGATGCAGGCGGGCATCTGCCGTTTTCAGCAGTGAATCGCGTTGTGGCAACGCGATTGGGAAGTAATGTGCCATTTCATCCAAATTTAACCGAGACGGGATCACGAAGAGGTAACTCACTAAGTTCAGAGCGAAATAGTGCATTCAGGGAGACATACGAACACCGAAGTAACCTCCACACCGCGCCCCCGAAAGCTCACTATGAAGGCATGACTTGCGCCCTCGCAGAGGTCCGGCATTTGTGTGTCCGCTACGTTCCCGAGCGGGGCACGCCGGTGCTTGCGCTTGACAATGTGAGTCTGCGGATCGGGCAAGGAGAGGTCCTCGGGATTCTCGGTGAGTCAGGATCGGGGAAGAGCACCTTGGCGGCCGCGATCGTGCGATTGCTGCCTGCATCGGCTGAGGTCAGCGGCTCAATTCTGCTCGGCGGTTGCGAGTTGACGGAGTTGGATGACCGCCAGCTACGAAAAATTCGTGGCCGCCAGATTTCGATAATCCCGCAGGACCCGGCGATGTCGTTGAATCCCATAATGCGCGCGGGAACGCAGGTTTCAGAAGTATTGCGTGCGCACCTTGAGCTAACACGCGCGGAACGCAAAGTGCGCGTGGGCGAATTGCTTGGTGAAGTCGGCCTCGATGATCCCGAGCGGATCGCGGACTCGTATCCGCACCAGCTCAGCGGCGGCCAGCGACAGCGGGTTGTGATTGCGCAGGCAATCGCATGCAGTCCGGCGTTAGTTATTGCCGATGAGGCCACGAGCAAACTCGATCCGGCGCTACAGGTGCAAATTCAGTCCTTGATGTCTGCAATCGTGCGACGGGATGGGACCGCTCTAATTTGGATCACGCATGACCCGGCCACGCTTGCTGGATTTGCGGACAATACCGCAGTGATGCAGGCGGGCCGAATAGTTGAGCACGGCGCGACAACCGATCTGTTCCGAAAGCCTGCTCATCCTTACACACGCACTCTGGTCGGATTAGCCAAAGAATTTGCTCTCGGTGCTGCTGCCAGTTCTACCCAATATGCTCACTGATTCTCGAATTTCGGGGCCGATTGCGCTTGGCGTTTGCGGGCTGTCGAAGCGCTACGCAGTCCGAAGCCAGTTCTGGCGACGTAAAGAGGTAAACGCCGCCGCCGGCGTGAGCTTCGAAATTTCTGCGGGTACGACGTTGGCACTGGTCGGAACTTCGGGTTCCGGCAAATCGACGATCGCTCGTTGTGTCACGAGATTAGAGAGGCCGGATTCAGGCGACATCTGGCTGAACGACGTCAACATCGCGCGCCTTTCAGCGCGTGAATTGCAGCCTTTTCGCCACCAGATTCAGATGATTTTTCAGGATCCCAGCACCGCGATGAACCCGCGAATGACCGCCGCCGAGACCATCGAAGAACCGCTGCTGATTCAGAATCGCGTCACCCGCGAGCAACGCCGAAGCCGCGCCGCAGAGTTGATGGAAGAAGTGGCGCTTTCACCTGACTGGCTCGATCGGAGGATCACAGAATTCAGCGGCGGGCAAAAACAACGAATCGCAATCGCGCGGGCGTTGACGCTGCAGCCGAAGATCCTGGTTCTCGACGAAGCCCTGTCTGGCCTCGATCTTTCAACGCAAGCCGAAATTGCGCAGATGCTGCGGAAGCTGCAGGCAAAGTACTCACTGACTTATCTTCTTATCTCGCACGACCTCGCATTGGTTGCACGGATAGCTGAGTCGGTTGCTGTTATTTCGGCGGGGCGAATTGTCGAACAAGGGCCGACGCACAAGATCATCTCAGACCCGCAACATGCGGAAACGCGGGAGCTGATCGCGAGCGCCCAACGGCTGAAAGGGAAACTTGAGCAAGGAGCCTCAGCATGAAACATCTCGCGCAAAGATTCGCGCGCGCGGTGCTGCTCCTCATTGGAGTTTCCGCACTTTGTTTCATGTTCACGGAACTTGCTCCGGGAAGCTTTTTTGACGAGATGCGATTGAACCCGCAGATTTCGCCGGAAACAATCGCCAATTTGCAGCAACACTTTGGACTTAGTCAGCCATTAGTTGTGCGATATGGACATTGGATAACGTCGCTGGCGCGCGGCGACTTTGGATTCTCACTGGGCTATAACTCGCCCGTAGCGCCCCTGCTTTGGGAACGCGCAAAGAACACTCTGGTGCTCACATCGGTCGCACTCGTCTTCACATGGATCATTGGGTTGCCGCTGGGTGTCTGGAGCGCGAGCTCACGGGGCAGAGTCACTGACCGAGTCATTGGCACAGGAAGCTCCCTACTGATTTCTTTGCCGGAAATTGTTGTCTCTATTGCTTTACTCGCGTTGGCGGTTCGTTCGCGCATTGTTCCTGTCGGCGGAATGGTGTCGTTGGATTTTGACGATCTCTCGGGCTGGGCCAAATTCACCGATGTGCTTCGTCACATGCTGCTGCCGGTTTCGATTCTGGTTCCCGGTGGTGTCGCCATTGTCGAGCGTCACGTGCGCACAAGCGTACTCGAAGTACTCGACGCGCCATGCATTCAGGCTGCGCGCGGACTCGGGATCAGCAAAGCGAGACTGATGTTTCGCCATGTGCTGCCGTTGGCCGCCAATCCGGCAATTTCGCTCTTCGGATTTTCAATCGCTGGCCTGCTCGGCGGTTCGCTGCTGGTCGAAGTCGTGACCGGCTGGCCAGGCCTTGGATCTTTGGTTCTTGAAGCCACCATGGCGCGTGATCTTTATGTTGTGATCGGCGCAGTGATGCTTTCGGCGTTGTTTATGCTGGCGGGCAATTTGATCGCCGACCTACTGCTGTTTACGTGTGACCCGCGAATACGCGCAGGAGAGTCCGATGCGGCGTAGGACAGTTGTGCTGATAATCGTATTGGCCGCCGCGCATCTTGCCATCCTGCTGGCGGGATTCGTCGCGCCGTACGATCCGGCTGCGCAGAATCGGGAGCTTGCGTACGCGCAGCCTACCCGCCTGCATTTTGTCGGTCGATCCGGTTTGCACCTGCGGCCATTTGTATATGAGCTCACTCCTGACTCCGACGGCCTGCACGAAGACTACGCGCACGAATATCCGCTGCACTTTTTCGTAAGCGGCGATCGGTACAAGATACTCGGCTTGATTCCAAGCTCAGTGCACCTTTTTGGCGCCAATTTTCCGGGCCACATATTTCTCTTCGGCACAGATTCCTACGGCCGCGACGAATTTTCGCGCTTACTGTATGGTGGCCAGATTTCGCTGGCAGCCGGGCTACTCGCGACGCTGATCACGCTATCCGTCGCTGCCGTCGTCGGCACCATCTCCGGTTATTACGGCAAGCTGGTTGACGAATCACTGATGGGTTCGGCAGAACTGTTTTTGTCCCTGCCCTGGTTTTACTTTTTGATCGGAGTCCGCGCATTCCTGCCGTTGCATCTCAGCGCGATAAGTACGTTCTTCCTGATCATCTGCGTCATCGGCGTAATCGGCTGGGCGCGGCCGGCGCGGCTTGTGCGAGGCATCGTGCTCAGCGCGCGCAATCGCAATTACGTTGTGGCGGCACGCGGGTTCGGTGCGTCGAACTTTTATCTCTTGAAGCGTCACGTTCTGCCCGAAACATTCGGAATCCTTCTCACGCAAGCGGCGCTGCTTGTTCCGCAATATGTCGCGGCTGAGGCCGTTTTGTCCTTCTTCGGGCTTGGCATCTCTGAGCCTGTCGCAAGCTGGGGAAACATGATGAGCACCCTGCAGCAATACAACGTGCTGGTTTCTTACTACTGGCTGCTGGCACCGGCGTTCGCGCTGGTAGTTACTTCAGTTACTTACTGGCTTCTGGCCGACGCCATCCATCACTGGTTACAATCTCATTCAATCTGACCAAGTTCTGTGGGGAAGGGCGTTATGAAAACCATAGCTCGCCTTGCCCTCATCGTGTGCCTTCTTGCAGCCGTAGCGGTGGCCTCTGGCCCGTCTCCGGCGCCCATTAGTTCTTCAGAAGACATTCAGCACGTAAATGATGAAGTTGGCCGCTACGGCGGACGCCTCGTCATTGGGCAGCGTGCTGAGCCGAAGACATTGAATCCGGTCACCGCGACTGACGCAATCTCCCGCGAAGTGACCGGACGCTTGAATGCAGATTTGATCAGCATCAACCGCGTATCGCAGAAGACCGAGCCTGCACTGGCCGAATCGTGGAAGACATCGCCCGATGGCCGCGTCTTCACGTTACATCTGCGCAAAGGCATTCGCTTTTCAGACGGGCAGCCGTTCGATGCCGATGACGTCGTTTTTTCGTTCGCACTCTATCTCGACGAGAATGTCGGTTCGCCGCAGCGCGATCTGCTTGTGATTGACGGCAAGCCGCTCGAAGTTGCGAAGCTTGATCAATACACCGTCCGCTTCACTTTGCCTCGACCGTACGCAGCCGCCGAGCGCTTGTTCGACGGGCTCGCGATGCTGCCGAAACATCTGCTCGAAAAGCCGTACAAAGAAGGCCATTTTGACCAGACCTGGTCATTGAACACGCAGCCTTCCGAAATTGCCGGACTCGGCCCATTTCGCGTGAAGCAGTATGTCGCCGGACAGCGGATCGTTCTCGAACGCAATCCTTACTACTGGAAAGCCGACCGCGAGAACCACCGCTTGCCGTATCTCGATGAACTTGTGTTCCTGTTCGTCGGCAGCGAAGACCAGCAGGTGATGCGCTTCGAAGCCGGCGAAACCGACATGGTCAGCCGCCTGAGCGCGGAGAACTACGCGCTGCTTTCAAAAGAGAGCTCGCGCAACGGCTGGCAGCTTGCCGACCTCGGCCCAAGCCTCGAATATAACTTCCTGGTTTTTAATCTGAACGACATCGATGCGAAAAAGCTGGGCGACGTCGCCAGCAAACAAGCCTGGTTTCGCGATCTCAAATTCCGCCAGGCGGTTTCACTTGCGATTGATCGCAACTCAATTGTCAAGCTGGTCTACGGAGCGAGAGGGACTCCGCTGTGGGGCAATGTCGGCCCGGGCAACAAACTCTGGCTGGATAACTTAATTCCGCATCCGCAGCGCTCGCTCGACACCGCCCGCCAACTATTGAAATCGGCAGGATTCAGCTGGAACAGCACCGGGCAACTGCTTGATGCTTCCGGCAAGCAGGTTTCGTTCTCGATTGTCACCAGCTCGTCGAACACGCAGCGCATGAAAATGGCGACGTTGGTGCAAGACGATCTCGCAAAGTTAGGCGTGCAGGTAAGCGTGGTGCCGCTGGATTTCCGCGCCATGCTCGACCGCGTGTTCCAGAGCTTCAATTACGACGCGGCAATTATGGGCCTCGGCGGCGGAGATCCCGATCCGAATCCTGAGATGAACGTATGGCTTTCAAACGGCGCAACCCACATCTGGCACTTGAATGAATCGAAACCTGCCACCGATTGGGAGCGCGAAATCGACCAACTCATGCAGCAGCAGATGGTCACGCTCAATTACGCAAAGCGCAAGCGGATGTATGACCGTGTACAGGAGTTAGTCGCGCAGAACCTGCCCTTCATCTTTCTGGCCACGCCCGATGTGCTGGTTGGGGCGAAAGCTCAGATCGGCAACTTTCATCCTGCCGTGCTCGACCATTACACACTCTGGAATGCTGACGAGCTTTATCTGCGCCAGAACGCAGGCGTGGAGCGGGCCGGCCTGCGGTGAAGATTGCCGCCAAGCTGCAACGGGAACGTCAGCCGCAATGGACTGACGAGCGCCTGGTTTCTGAATGCCTGAAAGGCAATCAGGAGGCCTGGTCGGCCCTGATCGACAAGTACAAGAACCTGATCTACTCCGTTCCCATCAAGCTTCGCATGTACGACGATGCTGCCGATATTTTCCAAGCCGTCTGCGTCGACCTGCTGACCGGACTTCCCAAGCTGCGCGAGCCGAAAGCTTTGCCCAAATGGATCATGCAGGCGAGTTATCACAAATGCCTGCAGTATCGAAAGCGCGCAGAACGAACTTCGCCGCTGACTGACGAAAAAGGAGAGGACTTGCCACTCGTCTCCGGCCAGCCCTTGCCCGAGCGCATGCTGGCGGAACTCCAGAAAGAACAGATGGTGCGGGACTCAATCGCCCAATTGCCGGACCGCTGCGAGCAGATGGTGAAGATGTTGTTCTTCGAAAACCCGCCCCGGCCCTATCAGGACGTTGCGCGGGAACTGGGTATCGCGACCGGATCCATCGGATTCATTCGCGGGCGCTGTCTTCAGAAGCTGAGAAAACAGCTCGAAAAACTGGGATTCTGACATGAGCACAAAAGCTGCCCCCCAGACCGAGTGCGACGCGATGATCGCGAGGCTTCTTGCCGCGCGTGACGAGCCCGCCCTGCGTGGGCTGATTGCACAGCATCCCCTTGCCGAATGGGACTCGGTTGTTTCCACTCTGACCGACCAGGCCCGCCAGGAAATAAGTGTCAATATCGGGAATGCGCAGCGCATAGCCGAAATAGCGATGATCGTTGCCGACGCAATCGGCAGCAAAGTCGCGCTTGCGAGAAGCCAGCGCGCAAAGGCGAACACGCTGTACGCGATGGACCAGCACGCGGCCGCGATCGAAATGCACCGCAGCGCGGCGGCGCTCTTTGATCAAGTTGGTGAAAAGAACGAACTGGCGAGGACACTAAGCGGATCGATCCAACCCTACTTATTGCTTGGTCGCTACGACGAAGCCCTGGCGGCAGCCGAACGCGCCCGGAAAATTTTTTCTGAGCAGGGCAATGAATGGCGGCTGGCGCGCCTTGAAATCAACATCGGAAATATCTACCAGCGACAGGACAGGTTCGCCGATGCGCTTCAGCACTACCAGCGGGCATACGACGATCTGGTTACGCGCGATGACGCGGAAGGTCTCGCCGCGGTGCTCAGCAATCTTGCGCTCTGCTGCATTTTCCTGAACGACTTTCCGCGAGCGCTCGAATTCCACCAGAAGGCTCGGGAATACTGCGAAAAGAAAGGCATGCCGATCCTGGTCGCGTATGCCGACTACAACATCGCTTACCTTTATTTCTTACGCGGCGAGTATGGACGGGCGATCAAGATGCTGCGCGAGGCAGCGTCAAGTGCGCGAAATGCACGCGATGCCTACCAGCTTGCGCTCTGCGATCTGGACCTCTCGGAAATCTACATCGAAGTGAACCTGAGCGCGGAAGCTGTGGAACTCGCCCACAAAGCACACGACGGCTTCCAGCGTCTCGGTTTTGGATACGAAGGTGCGAAAGCACTGGCGTTCGCAGCAATCGCGGCCAGCCGTCTCGGCCAGGCTTTTGAAGGACTGAAGCTCTTCACAGAAGCCAAGGAAATGTTCGTCCGCGATAACAACCTGGTCTGGCCTTCGCTGATTGATTTGTACAAGTCACTCGTGCTGCTGAATGAAGGCCGTTTGTTCGAGGCCCGCCAGCTCTGCACCAGCGCACACGAATTCTTCGCGAAATCCACGCTGAAGAGGAAAGCCGTTCTGGCCGAGTTGCTACTCGCGCGAATTGCGTTCCGCATGAATGACCGGAATGCGGCGCGTGAGCGTTGCCGGGCCGCGCTTGAGAAGTCGGCAGCGCTCGAATCACCCATTCTCACTTACGACGCTGAGTTCCTGCTCGCAGAAATCGAGCGCAGCACGGGCAATCAGGATGCCGCCTACCAAGCCTACTCGCGGGCGCGGGCGTCGCTCGAAACCCTGCGCGGAAGCCTTCGCGGCGAGGAGCTGAAAATCGCATTCTTCAATAACAAGCTCGAAGTTTACGAGCAGCTCGTCGATCTCTGTCTGCGCCGACCGAATTCTCTCGAAGAAGCGTTCGGTTACATGGAGCAGGCGAAATCGCGCAGCCTGATGGAACTGCTCTCGCAGCCAGTGCATACGGCTTCTGACGCTGATGCCGGACAAAGCGAGCTGGTGCGCTCCATCCGCAACCTTCGGGAGGAGTTGAACTGGTACTACAACTTAATCGAGCGCGAGCAACTGCGGCCAGAAGAGAACTCGCCCGCTCGAATCGAAAATCTCGAACAGCAGGCGAAGGCACGCGAGACCGAGCTGCTCCGCTCATTGCAGGAAGCGACTGACCTCGAAATCAATCAAGCCGGCCTGCAGCGCGCGCCAGCCAGTGTTTCGATCGAAGAGATTCGCACTGCCCTGCCGGACGAAACAATTCTCGTCGAATACTTCTGCGTTCAGGACCGCGTGCTGGCATGCGTTCTTAGCCGAGACGGCCTGCAAGTCTTTCCGGTGACCCTCCAGTCGCGAGTGCAGAAGATGCTTCAGCTTCTGCAATTTCAGCTCTCGAAATTCCGCCTCGACCCGCAATACGTGAACATGTTCCAGGACTCGCTGCTCGAATCGACCCAGGCGCACCTGAAGAACCTGTATCAGGAGCTGCTTGCGCCTTTGCAGAACTCTCTCAACGCGCGCCACCTCGTGTTTGTTCCGCACGGCCTCCTGCACTACGTTCCCATGCACGCGCTGCACGACGGCGAGAACTACGTGATCGACAAGTTCTCCATCTCTTACGCCCCGAGCGCGAGCATTTACGCCATGTGCCAGTCGCAGCCGGGGAACTCGTCGAGCGAATCCCTGATCATGGGGATTGCCGACGCGCAGGCGCCCTCCATTCTCGATGAAGTGGCTGCGCTAAAAAATATTCTGCCGAACGCGCGCTTGTTCATTGGCGAGAACGCAACCCAGGCCGCTCTTGAAGAGCACGGGCCGAAGAGCCGGATCGTCCACATCGCCACGCACGGCTACTTTCGCCAGGACAATCCGATGTTTTCCTCGATCCGCCTGGGCGACTCGTACCTCAGCCTGTACGACCTGTACCACCTGACGCTGCCGGCCGAACTGGTCGTACTGAGCGGGTGCGCGACCGGACTGAACGTCGTCAAGCCGGGAGACGAGCAGATCGGGCTCGTCCGCGGCTTACTGCAGGCAGGTGCGCAATCGATGATCTTGAGTCTTTGGGACGTTCATGACGCCAGCACTAAAGAGTTCATGATCGCCTTTTACTCAGGCTTGCAGACTGGCGGCTCAAAAGCGGTCTCTCTGCGAAACGCCATGCTGAAGTTGCGCGAAAAGTGCCCGCATCCCTATTACTGGGCTCCTTTCTTATTGATAGGAAAGGGGTAAGCTGTTTTTTTGTTACTCCCCTATATTTTTTCTCCCCTTGACGTCCCTTTATGAATAGAAAGCGAACACACTCGCGTTGGACGGTAGCCGCATTCGCCGTACACAACAAAACTGTGAGGGTTAAGAATGGAGCATTTTTCGGAGCAAGCCTGGGCTGATTTCGTTCGTGGAATCGGCAACTCTGAGCGCAAGGACATAGAGTCACACCTTGCCAGTGGATGCAACCATTGCGCAATCGTCCGCGACACTTGGCAACGGGTGCACGCGATAGCGCTGCGCGAGAGTAATTACGCTCCCCCGATTAATGCCGTCCGGATGGCGAAGCTGGAGTTTGCCGCGCACTCGTTCGAGAAGAGTAAGCAGCCGGTGCTCGCAAAGCTGGTGTTTGACACACTGGCGCGGCCCGCACTTGCTGGAGTTCGCTCGGCCGCTGCGGCGGCCCGGCAAATGGTGTTTGAAGCCGACGGGCTTGCCGTCGATTTACGGTTCGACGGGCCAGGGCTATCCAGAACGATTTTTGTTACCGGTCAGGTGTTGGATAGACGGGTGCCACGGGCTGCGGTGGAGAATTCTCCGGTGATTTTATGGACGGCAAAGGGCATGGCGCTGGCTGAAACCAGGACGAACGCCTTCGGCGAGTTCAATCTGGAGCTTGAGCCGCAGCACAACCTGAGGCTTTCGATTCAAGTAGTTGGAAGGGCACTGATTCGCATCCCCCTTGCGAGTCTAAAGCATGAAGGGGGCGATAGCGCCTCCAACGACAGTAACTAGCACGGTATTACAGGTGTAAGTAGCTAAGGGGACGGCAAGAACTTAGACTTTCGGAACCGCCCCGAAGTTGGGGAGCAGGGGAAAATGAAGACGAATTTCACAATCGAAAATTTGAAATCCAGGGCCCGGCGCGCATTAATGTGCATGGTGCTCATGGTGATGCCGATGCTCGCGCAGCAGGCGGAAGCACAAAGCCGCCTGATCGTTCGCGACTCACTCGGCTTGTCTGGACTTAGGATTACCTGCCTGTTACTGGGCTGCAAGGTGGGAAACAGCTTAGGTGATCCGCAAGGTCAGCTCTTCGTGGTTACATTTCCAAGAATTCTCAATCCGCTGACCGCGCTGCTCAAGCTGAACGTCAATGTGCTGGGCATTCTATCTGTTGAGGTTGACCAGACGGTTACTGCGAAGCAGCCGAATGCGGGCGGGATGCCGTCGTACCTGACGGACAAGACTCTGACCTCCTATTACGGAAACCCGGTATGGCATGGATATCTGGTGCAGCCCGGGAACCAGTTGGTCAGCAGCAGCTTTACGCAGTCTTCGTGGGGAGTTACTGGTTCGGGAGTGACCGTGGCGGTGATCGACACCGGCGTCGATCCGAACCATCCGGCGCTGCGCGGAGTTCTGGTCAACGGCTACGACTTTACGCGCAACGTGAGCGGCGGATCCGAGAATGCGGACGTCAATGTTTCATCTGATCCGTCCGATGCGCAGGCCGGCTACGTAAACCAGCGGACCATCGCAGTTCTCGACCAGCGCACGGTCGCGGTGCTCGATGGCGGAAATTACACCGCTTTCGGCCATGGCACCATGACCGCAGGCATCGTTCACCTGGTAGCTCCGCAGGCGAAGATCATGCCATTGAAGGCATTTTCTGCCGACGGTTCAGGCTACGAGTCTGACATTCTGCGCGCAATCTACTACGCAACGCAAAACGGCGCGAAGGTCCTGAACATGAGCTGGGATTTCCCGAGCTACTCGAGCGAACTTGCCTCGGCCGTAAGTTATGCCCAGAGCAAGGGCGTGGTCGCAGTCGCTTCAGCCGGTAACGATGGGAAATACGAGAAGGTCTATCCCGGCGCTTTGCCTGGCGTGATCAACATCGCTTCCACTTCAGACCAGGACATTCAGTCCACGTTCACCAACTATGGCAACCCGCCGGTATTCATGGCGGCGCCTGGCGAAGGCATCATGACGCTGTATCCGTCGGGAACCTACGCCGCGGGCTGGGGCACGTCATTCAGCACACCTTTCGTCGCTGGTACGGCTGCTCTGATGCTCGGGAACAACGGCGGCTGCTCTTCTACGAAAGTCGCCTCCGGTCTGGCGCACGCCGACGCCATCTTCAACCCGCAGTTGGGTTGGGGACGGTTGGACTCCTACTCCGCGGTGAAATCCTGCCACGGATTGCTGTGACCCATTGTTCTCAACAATGAGCGCAACGCTTAACACTGTACTTGCTGATTCCGGACTGCTGCTCTTTCGAGTGAAAGAACTCGAGGAGCAGCAGTCTGCGTTTCGCAACTCCCTGGTGTGCGCGTTCAATCAGCTTCTCGACCTTAAAGACATCAGCACCGGCGTGCACAGTACGCGCCTCGCTGAATGGGCGCTGCGTGTCGCACGCAAGCTGAATATTCCCGAAGAGCACATGTATCAGGTGGAAGTAGCGGCATTGCTGCACGATATCGGCAAAGTGGGCGTGCCGGATGCGATACTGAAAAAGCAAGGGCCCCTCACGCCCGACGAGCGCGCTGTCATCAATCGGCACTCAGAATACAGTTGGTCGATTTTGCGCCTGCTGCCCGGGCTTGAAGATGCCAGCCTTTACACGCTGCATCACCACGAGAGTGTCGATGGCAGTGGATATCCCGCAAAGCTGAAGGGATCCGATATTCCGCTGGTCTCTCGCATCGTGTGTGTCATCGATGCCTATGATGCCATGGTTTCAAACCGCTGCTACCGCAAAGGCCTGCCTCATGCAGAAGCCGTGCGGCGGCTGCTCGAGAGTTCGGGAACCCAGTTTGATCTTGACGTCGTCCAAGCCTTCATTCCGCTCGCAGAGCAAGAAGCAGAAGACGTTTTCGCCGCTGCCGGAACCAGCACTGCCGCTGCGCTCTAATTTTCCAGCCGTTCACCATCTTTTCTGAAAACCGCCCGAGCAGACCCGCAGCTTGCGATTTCCTGTGCTCATAGCGCAACCGCGCTTGGTCAAATAATCATCATTAATTCAAACCAAATAAAAAAAGGAGCCGAAATGAAGGTTGAGAGCTTTCGCGATCTCTTCGAAATCGAACTTCGCTACGCTTACGATTGTGAACAACAACTTGTGAAAAAGGGCCTGCCAACTATGATTGAGGCGGCGAATTCGCCTGAACTCCGTCAGGGCCTGGAGCAGCATTTGCAGGAGACCAGAAATCATGTGTCCAGGCTGGAGCGGGTGTTCTCTATTTGTGGCCTGGACGCAAAGGCCGAAGACAATGATGTGTTCGATGAAATTTCAAGCGCCGTAAAGGATTCGATCAGCGAGGTTGAAGACGGCAGCCTCCGCGACGCAGCCCTGATCGTCAATGGCAACCTGGTCGAACACTACGAAATGGCAATTTACGGAACGCTGGTTTCCTTCGCTCAGCAACTCGGATACCGGGATGCCGTGCAATTGCTGCAACAAACTCTGCAGGAAGAAAAAGCCGCCGACGCGAAACTGACGCAGCTTGGAGAAAGCCGTATCAACGCCAGCGCAGCTCAGGAGCGCCGCGCCGCATAATTTTGAAACTGGCCAGCAGCATTCTCGGCGAACTTTGCCTGTCCTCTGCGCGCTCTGCGGTTACAGGCTTTTAACCGCAGAGATCGCAGGGTGAATTGAAGTTCGCACAGAAACTCTTCTCTTCGTTTAGGAGCTACTCAGACCACTTCTTGAACAGAAGTGCGCCGTTCGTTCCGCCGAAGCCGAAGGAATTCGACATCGCGTAGTCGACCGAAGCTTTGCGCGCTTGGTTAGGGACGAAGTCCATGCCTGCCGTGTCAGGGTCCTGATTCTCGAGATTGATTGTCGGCGGAAGAATTTGGTCGCGTAATGCGAGCACAGTCACGCCTGCTTCAAGGCCGCCAGCGCCGCCGAGCAGGTGTCCGGTCATCGACTTGGTGGAACTGACCGCGATTTTGTGATCGCCAAAGAAATTGCGAATCGCGTGGGCTTCGAGCGTGTCGCCAATCGGTGTTGACGTCCCGTGAGCGTTCACGTATCCGATGTCGGTCGGCTTGATCTTGGCATCACGCGCCGCGTTTTTCATTACCCGGAATCCGCCTTCGTGCTCAGGCGCAGGCTGCGTGATGTGATACGCATCACCACTCATTCCATAACCCACGATCTCTGCAATTGGCTTGGCGCCACGAGCTTTCGCATGCTCCAGTTCTTCAAGGATTAGAATTCCCGCGCCTTCGCCGATCACGAATCCATCGCGGTCGCGATCCCACGGGCGGCTCGATTTTTCCGGCTCGTCGTTTCTGGTGGACAAAGCGCGCATGGCGGCGAATCCGCCCACGCCCATCGGCGTGATCGCAGCTTCTGATCCGCCGGCAATCATCACGTCCGCATCGCCATGCTGAATGATTCGAAACGAATCGCCGACCGAATGTGCGCTGGTGGTGCATGCGGTCGCGGTGGCTTCGTTCGGTCCTTTCGCGCCAAAACGCATCGACACGTGACCCGCCGCGAGGTTCACAATTGCCGCCGGAATAAAGAAAGGAGAAATCTTGCGCGGGCCGCCTTCCATCAGCGCCGTGTGCTCGCGCTCGATAACGTCGAACCCGCCAATGCCCGACCCGATATGCACGCCGACCATTTCGGCGTTTTCCGGAGTGACCTTCAGGCCTGACGTACACATCGCCTCTTCCGCCGCGGCGAGGGCGAAGTGGATGAAACGCCCCATCTTCTTTACTTCTTTTTTCTCGATGAACTGCAGGGGGTCGAAATTCTTGACTTCGGCCGCGATCTGGCAGGCGTGTTTCGACGCATCGAACTGCGTGATTCGCCCAACGCCGCTCTTTCCGGCCAGAAGGTTCCGCCAGACTTCTTCAGTTTTATTGCCGAGCGCGCAGATCAGGCCAAGTCCGGTGACGACAACTCGCCGCACCCGTTACTTCCCCGCTTTCGCGTGCTTGCCGATGTAGTCGATGGCGTCCTGCACGGTGCGGATCTTCTCCGCGTCCTCATCGGGTATCTCGATTTCGAAAGCTTCTTCGAATGCCATGACGAGTTCGACGGTGTCCAGCGAGTCGGCGCCCAGGTCGTCCACGAACGAAGCGGTAGGGGTTACTTCGCCTTCGTCCACTCCCAGTTGTTCCACGATAATCTGCTTCACTTTTTCATCAACGGCTGCCATGTGGCTCCTCGCTCAGAATTTAGTTGGACTGCGGGGACAAAGGGAAATCCTAATCGCTGCAAGAGGTTAAGGTCAAACGGGGCGGATCGCGAACCGCAGAGCGGATCACGGCAAAATTGAATGCGAGCAGGCCTGGGAAGGGCACGACTTCAGTCGTGTCAAATTCGCCTTTATATTGATGTCATTCCGAACCGCTTTAGCGGTGAGGAACCTGCTGTTTCCAGACGAAAAGCACAATGCTCTCAAGTTAACATCCACCCTCTTACGATTCTGCTGCACGCGGCGAAGAATAGGCTCGCGGCCGAATTCAATTGCCCAGGATCCAGTGCCTACTGCACTGGCACCGTGCCGCTCACCGGCAGCCCGCCGATAGTTCCCGTAATGGTTAGAGACG
>DAIPJJ010000276.1:0-3877 GCA_036770325.1 Terriglobales bacterium | reverse complement strand
ACGAAGCGGTGCTGGTGGCGGCTGGCACTCAGCTGCGGCCCGGCTACGACTGGTTCTTCCCCTACTATCGCGACCGGGCGCTTTGCCTGGCGCTCGGCGCTACTCCCGAACAGATGTTGCTTGGAGCCGTTGGTGCGGCAGATGATCCCAGTTCTGGCGGGCGACAGATGCCCTCGCATTGGGGGTACAAGCGGCTGAATGTGGTCACCCAGTCTTCCTGCACGGGCACCCAGATTCTCCATGCAGTCGGTTGCGCTGAAGCCAGCCGTTACCTGATGCTGCACCCAAATGCCGGGGAGAAAGCAAGTGGGGACTATCGTGAGTTTAAAGACATTGAATTCCACGGCGATGAGGTCACTTACGTTTCTCTCGGAGACGGCACAACCAGTGAAGGCGAGTTCTGGGAATCGTTGAATGCCGCTTCCAACCTTCGGCTGCCGTTGGTATTTCTGGTCGAAGACAATGGTTACGCGATCTCGGTTCCTGTAGAGGTCCAGACTGCCGGTGGAAACATTTCGCGTCTGGTCTCTGGCTTCCCGAATTTCCATTTCGAAGAGATCGACGGAACCGACCCGGTCGTCAGCTATGGAGCTTTATCGCGAGCAATCGCGCATTGCCGCGCCGGAGTCGGGCCGTCCTTTGTACATGCGCACGTGATCCGGCCGTATTCGCACTCGTTGTCGGATGACGAAAAACTTTATAGGCCCGATGTTGAGCGCCAGCGCGATGCAGCCCGCGATCCGATCACGCGAATGCAGTTGTTTCTGATCCGCGAAGGCATTCTCGATGAGAAGGGAATCAACCGCCTGGAGAAAGAAGTTGATGATGGCTTGCAGGCGGCCGTCGATCGTGTACTCGCAGCAGCGCTTCCACAGCCCGAAACTATAAAACAATTTTTGTATTCGCCGAATCTCGACCCGACCTCCCCGGCGTTCGACAAACAAACCGCAGGTGAGGGCGCCCGCGCCACACAGGAATCCGAAAAGAAGCAAGCGCCGAAGACGATGGCCGATCTCATCAATGCCACCTTGCGCGATGAGATGAAGCGAGATGAGCGCATCGTGATCTTTGGCGAAGACGTTGCCGACTGCAGCCGCGAAGAATATCTGCGGCAAAAAATGGTGAAAGGGAAGGGCGGAGTCTTCAAGCTGACTTCCGGCCTGCAGTGCGACTTCGGCTCCGATCGCGTTTTCAATTCGCCGATTGCGGAAGCCAGCATTGCCGGGCGCGCAGTTGGGATGGCCGTGCGGGGATTGAAGCCGGTTGCCGAGATTCAGTTTTTCGATTACATCTGGCCGGCGATGATGCAGCTTCGCAACGAACTGCCGACGATCCGCTGGCGCTCGAACGGCGCTTTTTCCGCACCTTGCGTGATTCGCGTCGCGATTGGCGGATACCTTACCGGCGGCGCGATCTACCACTCTCAGTGCGGAGAGAGTATCTTCACGCACACCCCCGGAATGCGCGTGATTTTCCCTTCGAATGCACTCGATGCGGCAGGTCTGCTGCGGACTGCAATCCGCTGCGACGATCCGGTGATGTTTCTCGAACACAAGAGGCTCTATCGTGAGAGCTATGGGCGCGCGGCATATCCCGGGCCCGAGTACATGATTCCGTTTGGCAAGGCGAGGATTGTGCATCCGGGAACGGACCTGACGGTGATCACGTATGGTGCGGTGGTTCCACGCGCGTTGCAAGCTGTACAGAAACTCGATCGTGAAGAGGGACTGAAAATTGAGTTGATCGATCTGCGGTCACTCAGCCCGTACGACTGGGAGACGATTGCGGTTTCAGTTCAAAAAACCAGTCGCGTCATTGTCGCCTACGAAGACACGCTGAGCTGGGGCTACGGAGCAGAAATCGCGGCGCGAATTGCCGGCGAGCTGTTCGAATATCTGGATGCGCCCGTCAAGCGCGTCGCCGCGAAAGACACGTTCATTGCCTACCAGCCGGTGCTCGAAGACGCCATTCTGCCGCAGGTGCAGGATCTCTATCTGGCGATGAAGGAATTGGCTGAATACTGATCTCGAAAAGTGATCTCCAGAAAAGAAACACACGAGGGTGCCCCACCCTTGTCTCGCCCGAGTTTGGCGAGACAGGGTGGGTATTTTGACTTTCTTTACTTGATAACGAAATTCAAAGTCTCTAAAAGGGAATTCAAAGTCCCCACCCTGTGTTTCCAAAATCGGGAGACACAAGGGGCGGGGCACACTCTTGAGAATTTTCGTTCCAAGCGCATTATTATTGTTAGGAGCGTTGTTCCTCTCCACGAGCATTGCTACTTCACAGACGTCGAAGCCGCTTGCAAAACCGCCAGCCGAATCCAGCCCACCCGCGCCTCACACCAATGCTCCGCTTGGTGAGATCAAGCGCATGCCGGGTGACGGTGATGGCGCATATAAGACCCATCACTATCGCGATCTGTTTGCCGAACACGGGGCTTCCTTCTTATCGTTCCATTGCCGCCACCTTTTCCACAGCCTCAGCTACTCACACCATTGAGCTTACGAGCAGTTGAACCACACCCATAAACACCATTCCTTGTGGTCGTCTATTCAGTAATCCGCAAGTTGTTGAGTTTTTCAGATTGAGACAATTTGCCCGGACTTGACCCTCTACTTTGCCATTGACAGCAAAGCATTTAGGCGTAAGATGTGGTCAAAAGTGGTAGAAAGTGGCGTGAACGGTAGCGACAGTGGGCAGAAGGACAACAAAACGGAGCGACGGTGGAATTCAAGGCTGACTCCCCCAAAAAGAGCCTGAATGAGATTGAAAAAGCCCAACTCGTCACTGTTTTTGCCTCCGTTATCGTCGCCACAAACCGACGACCGGGCGGGCCTGGAGGGCCGCCCCTACACAAAGTAACCAATGTTTCGCGGCAATCACCCAACTCGCGTCGACGAAAAAGGACGGCTCAAGGTCCCGGCCGAGTTCAAGCGAGTGCTCGACGAGAAGTACGGGCAGCAATTTTACATCACGAGCTTCGACGGGAAGGTTGCTCAAGTTTATCCCTTCGAGGAGTGGGAGCGGATCGAGCAGAAGCTGGCAGGGCTCTCCACCTTCAATCCTACGAAGAAGAAGTTTCTCGATCGCACGAACTACTGGGGCCAACAGGTGGAGATCGACGGACAGGGCCGGCTTTTGATTCCGCAACTGCTGCGCGAATCGGCGCAGATCAAGGGCGAAGTGGCCGTGGCCGGGATGCTGACGTACCTGGAAGTTCGCAATCTCGAGGCCTATCGCCGCGAGATCGAGGAGAACAAGTTCACGCCCGAGGATGAGAAGACGCTCGACGAATTGGGCATTTGATGGGCGCGGGTTCGGAAGACACCCCCGACCGGGGTGGGCATGGCAGGAAAGAGGAGTTTGGCCATGTTCCGGTTCTTTTAAAAGAAGCGATCGACTTTTTAGCCGTCCGGCGTGGCGGGACCTATATCGACGCCACGGTGGGCCTTGGCGGGCACAGCTTAGAAATCGCAAAACGCCTCGGCGCACCGGGTCATTTGATTGGCTTCGATAAGGATCCGAAGGCGCTGGAAAAAGCAGGCGTCAGGCTTCAGGCTTCAGGCGTTAGCAATTGGCCTTCGGTTGAACTTCGACATGGATCCTTCGCAAATTTGGCGAACGACCAACGACCAACAGCCAACGACGGGGTGGACGGAATCTTGGCAGACCTGGGAGTTAGCAGCCTGCAATTTTCCGATCCCACGCGCGGCTTTAGTTTTCAGGCGGAAGGGCCCTTGGACATGCGGATGAATCCGATGTCCGAGCCGACCGCCGAACAAGTGGTAAACCAGTTCGACGAGCGCGAGCTTGCCGATCTGATTTACGAATTCGGTGAGGAAAGGAGGTCGCGGAGAATCGCCAGAGCCATTGT
>DAIPJJ010000132.1:0-12490 GCA_036770325.1 Terriglobales bacterium | reverse complement strand
CTTTCTTGGTGGTCGTCCGTGGGAAGCGCAACAGCGCTATCACGACGAAGCCGCAATTTTCCAGATCGACAAAGTCCGCACGCCCACGCACATGGTCGCAGGCGCCGATGACATCCGCGTTGCAGTGCTCGAAGACTACCTGCTTGAGCATGCGCTCTACTCGCTCGGCATTCCCAACGCACTGTTGATTTTCCCCGGCGAAGGCCACTCGCTCGACAAAAATCCCTGGCACGGAAAGATCAAGGTGCGGGAGGAGCTGAAGTGGCTACAAAAATATGGAGGAGTTGGTCAGCAGTAAGTGCCTGGAACCAAGCCATATCTCTCCACCCACTACTTGGCTGAGATACTCACGTTCAACTTTCGACCCAACGAAAGCACGCTGGAGTGTGCTGGCATGCGTTACAAATCCTTTACAACCGATCCATTTAGGGTTGAAAGGGGTCGTTCTTCTATGAATAATCTCTTTTTCCTCAAAGCAGCTCATGTCGCGATTCAGGGAGGAGTCTATGTCTTCACTTAAGTCAACAGGTCTGTTCGCAGCCGCTTTGTTCCTGCTTCTGCTGCCACTGGCGTCGTCCCAAACCGCTACTACTTCATTGCGCGGGACAGTCACCGATCCAAAGGGAGCGTTGGTGAGTGGCGCCACGGTTACGCTGAACAATGCCTCGACCGGCTTTGTGCGAACCACGAAGACTGCTGACGATGGTGTTTATCAGTTCCTGCAGGTTCCTCCAGCAACCTACACGCTTACCATTGAAGCCGGCGGCTTCGCGACTGTTAAGCAAGACCAGGTCGCGCTGCAGGTTAACCTGCCCGCCACACTTGATATTGCGCTTCAGGTTAAGACCCAGAATGAAACCGTAGAGGTTACTGGTGCCGCCCCGCTAGTCAACACTACGGACGCCAGTCAGGGCAACGTCATCGACTCAGCCCAAATACAGGCGCTGCCTTCTGAAGGACGCGATCCGGTATCGATTTTGAGCTTACAGCCGGGCGTGACTTTCTTCGGAAACAGTGAGCACATCGATCAGTCCATGGATAGCCGTGGCGGTTCTGTTTCCGGCGCTCGCAGTGACCAGACCAACGTGACACTCGACGGTCTCGACAACAACGACCAGATTGTAGGCAATGCGTTCCAAGGCGCTCTGCGTGCGCCTCTCGACTCGCTACAGGAATTTCGTGTCACAACCAGCAATTCAAACGCTGACACTGGTCGTTCATCGGGTGCGCAGGTCAGCCTCGTGACAAAGAGCGGCACGAACAACTTCCACGGCTCGGTTTACGAATACAACCGTTCCAACATCGGCCAAGCGAATGACTGGTTCAATAAACAGGCCGAAATAAACGCCGGCGAGCCGAATAAACCCGGCGTCCTGCATCGCAATACGTTTGGCGGTTCGATCGGCGGACCGATCATCAAGAACCGCCTGTTCTTTTTCGCAGACTACGAGGGCCAGCGAACGAATGAAGCTGCCCAGCAAACTCGTACCATTCCGAGCACACTACTTCGTCAGGGAATCATTCAGTATCCCTGCGACGTCGGCGATCCTGCATGCGTTGTCGGATCCAATGCTAACTACAGCGTCGCTCAGAGTCCCAGACTCGATCCCAGTCAGCAGCTTCTGGCTACCGTGACGGTTCCGGGATTACAGGCTACGGACACGGCTTGCATTGGGAACGGCACCTGCCCATGGGGTGGCGGACCTGATCCTAACGTGCTTGCGATCTTTCAGAAATACCCGCAACCCAACAGTGATGCCGCCGGCGACGGCTTTGATTATCGTGGGTTCACGTTCCCCGCTGCTATTCCTTCGAAGCTCGATACTTACATCATCAAACTCGATTACAAAGTCAATGATTCGCAGTCTCTCTTCCTAAAGGGACATCTGGAGAATTTCCGTGGTGCATCCACTGCCGATCTTACGAGCCTGATAGCGCCGCAGTTCCCCGGCAGCCCGCTCAGCGACTTGCATACGGATAACAGCAAAGGAATTTTCGCGGGCTACACTGCATTCTTTGGCAGCAATAAAGTGAACAACCTGCGTTATGGTTTGATTCGCCAAGGGTTGGGAGATTCTGGATTGGGTGCTGTCGACTTCAACCATTTCCGTGGAATGACCGACATTCAAAATTTCAGCTCCACCACCCTGGTCAATGTCCCCGTTCATAACATCGTTGACGACTTTAGCTGGACAAAAGGAAAACACACGATCCAGTTTGGCGGCAATGTACGATTCATCACCAATAACCGAGTTGGTAATGCAGCCAATTTTTCCGAATCCGTCACTAACGTCTTCTGGCTTGACAATGCCGGTGTAGCGAACACCGGGAGCAGTCTGGATCCCGGAGCTTTCGGCTATCCCGCAGTTGATGGCGGTTTTGGCGAGAACTACGATTTCGCAGTGGCCGCAATGACCGGCCTTTTGACAGAAACCGATAAGTTCTACAACCAGAATAAGAATGGCCATTTCTTCCAGCCCGGCGAACTGATTCAGCGCAACTTCCGCTCGACAGAAGCTGAGATGTACCTTCAGGATGCATGGCGTGTAACCCCGAACCTGGTGCTCACTGGCGGATTGCGTTACTCACTGCTTCAACCGCCATACGAGATTCATGGCAATCAGGTTGCGCCGGATGTAAGCCTCAATCAGTGGTTCCATGATCGCTTCAACGCTATGCAGGCCGGCCAGACACTCAATTCAGCCAACGGCGGCCTGGTGACAATGCATTTGTCAGGTCAGGCCAACGGAAAAGAGCCGTATTGGAATTGGGACTACAAGGACATTGCTCCGCGAATCGCTCTCGCATATTCGCCACATGCAGAGACCGGTTTCCTGCATTCGCTGTTTGGAAGCGCCGGAAAGAGTTCGATACGCGCTGGGTATGGAATTTACTACGACCACTTCGGCGAGGGCGTCATTAACCAATTTGATCAGCAGGGCTCATTCGGGCTGACGACTGAATTGACAAACCCGGCAGGTTCGCAGGACGTGGATTGCACTCCGCGGCTCCTGAGTCTTACTGTTCTTCCTCCTGCAGGCCAGAGCTTCTGCGGGCAGCAAGTTGTAGGACCTCCTCCTCCGGCCCTCCCGGGGACTGTGACCCCTCCCACGCTTTTCGACCCAGGCTCACTCGCGATCTATTGGGGGCTGGATGACAAGTTAAAGACCCCGTATTCACACGTAATCGATTTCTCGATAACACGCGAGCTGCCTAATAACTTTGTATTTGAAGCTTCGTATATCGGCCGCCTTGGGCACCGATTGCTGCAAGAGGCCGATCTTGCGATGCCGCTCGACATCAAAGATCCCCAGTCGGGTATGGACTACTTCAAAGCAGCTACCCTTCTGGCGCAAGCCGCTAACTCAGGTACCGACATCAGCCAGCTCGGGCCAATTCCCTTCTTTGAGAACTTGTTCCCGGGTGCGGCAGGTCAGCTTGGATTCGGACCTCCGGGGAGCAGCGCAAATCTGGGATGCGCGCCGGGAGCGAATCCTGCGGTTACGAACTACAGCGCGACCCAGGCGATGTATGACATGTATTCGTGCTTCACCGGAAACGAGACTTCCGCGCTCTTTACGGCCGACCTGGAATGCCTGCCCGCATGCGCGCAGCTTCCAGGACAAAGTGGACCACAGCCCTTCAACTTTTTCGATGACCAGTGGTCGTCGCTCTACTCATGGCGGAGCATCGGTAACAGCGCTTATAACGCACTGCAGTTGAATATCAAGCGCGCGATGAGCAACGGTTTGCAGTTCGACTTTGGCTATACCTTCTCAAAATCGATCGATATCGGGTCGAACGCAGAACGCATCAATCAATTCAACACAGTGACTGGTGGCTTCCAGGACCAGGTAATCAACGCGTGGAGTCCCGGCCAGTTGCGCGGTCCGTCTGATTTCGACACCCGGCACCAAATCACCGCGGATTGGGTCTATCAACTGCCGTTCGGACACGGACAGAAATTCGGCAGCGGAATGGGAAGAGTGGCTGACGCCATACTGGGCGGTTGGGGATGGTCTGGGATCGCTCACTGGACGAGCGGCTTGCCGTGGACGATGGAAGGCGGGGCAGGCTGGGCGACCAACTGGGAATTGCAGAGCTCGGCGGTTAAGATCGGCGACACGGGACCTATGGGCGTGTTCAAGGATTCGTCTGGGAATCCGAATATCTTTAAGGACCCGACCAAGGCCCTGAGTGCCTTCCGCTTCGCCTATCCAGGCGAATCCGGACAACGAAATGAGCTGCGCGGCCCTGGTTACTTCGAGATCGACTTTGGAGTATCGAAGGCCTGGAAGGTGACGGAAGCCCAGAACGTCAAGTTCTCATGGGAGACGTTCAATGTCACCAACTCGGTGCGGTTTGACGCCGCGCAGTCGGTCAACAACTACAGTCTGACAAGCGGCATATTCGGGCAGTATGACAGCACGCTGACTTCGCCTCGCGTCATGCAGTTCTCGTTGCGCTACGAATTCTGATTAGGTGTTGCAAATCCTTTCCCGGCAGCATACGCATGCTGCCGGGTTTTTTGTTCTGCAGAGATGCCCGTTGTCGGGTCGCATGCTACTCTCGACAATTCGCAAGCCATGGTCGGCTCACCTCAACTCACTTCCAGCGTGTTCGCACTTGGTTCATTCGCAACCTGGGGCGTAAGCGATTTCCTCGGGGGATACACGGCGCGCCGATTTCAGCCATTTTTTCTGGCGGCGCTGGGGCATTTGAGCGGAACGGTCTTGATGGTGGCGCTCGCGTTTGCAAATCATGAGGCTTTCCCGCCATTCAGCCATGTGCGCTGGGCATTCGCGGCGGGTGTCTGCGGCGGGGTGGCGCTCGGTTTGTTCTATCGCGCGTTGTCGCAAGGGAACATGGGAATCGCGGCGCCGGTTTCGGCGGTTTTGGGTGCAGCGATTCCAGTGGCGTTCGGCGTTTTCACCGAAGGCCTTCCCGGCTACCTTCCAATCCTCGGCTTCTTGCTGGCGCTTGCCGGAATCTGGCTGATCTCGCGCCCTGAAGGCGGGCGAAGGCCAGAAGGTATTCTGCTGGCCACGATCTCGGGCATTGGGTTCGCGTTCTTCTTCATCTTCACTAAGCAAGCGGGAAACGGCTCTGCCCTGTGGATCGCGGGCCTGGCGCGCGCTGCATCGCTTGTCGCCACAGCAACTATTACTCTTGCAGGGCGAAAGTTCTCGCCGTCGTATCCGGTGGGCTATGGTTTAGGTCTGCTTGCGGGATGCATCGATGTAACCGGGACATTCTTGTTCGTCCGTGCAGCGCAAACCGGGCGTCTGGATACGGCCGTAGTTCTGAGTTCGTTGTATCCCGCGCTGACGGTCGTGCTGGCGCGTGTTTTTCTGCGGGAACGGTTCACGCGATGGAAGACTGCTGGAATTATTGCGGCAATCATAGCCGTCCCGATGATCGCAGCGGGGTAGCATTCTAAATTTCAGAATTTAGAATGCTCGCGGACCACAACAGAATGGGGGTTTATTGGCTCTGGTTGAACTTCGCAATCTGACTAAGATCTTCCCGCAAGGCGAATCGCTGCTTGTGGCGGCGAAAGGAGAGGTGCGAGCGGTTGACGACGTGTCACTCGACGTTTACGCCGGGGAAACTTTAGGGCTGGTTGGCGAGTCCGGTTCGGGGAAGAGCACTCTCGGACGGCTTGCGCTGCGACTGATCGAGCCAAGTTCAGGCAGTGTGAGGTTCGATGGGCAGGATCTGCTGTCCGCAAGTGGCCGCGAAATGCGCCGTCTGCGGCGCGACATGCAGATCATTTTTCAGGACCCATTCAGTTCGCTCGATCCCCGAATGCGAGTTGAAGACCTAATTGCAGAACCGCTGATCATTCATAGAAGTTCCACCTTCCCGCAAAAAGCGCGGGAAGGGTGGGGTGAACCAGAATCTACTAATTCCAAGGATGTCCCGCTTCTCTCGGGGATTGGGAGAAGTGGGATTCGATCGACTGTTGAGCAACTGCTGAAAGCTGTCGGACTCGACGCTTCCGCAATGCCTCGCTATCCGCACGAGTTCAGCGGAGGCCAGCGGCAACGGATCGTTATTGCTCGGGCACTGGCATTGCGGCCGAAATTTATCGTGTGCGATGAGCCGGTATCGGCGCTCGATGTCAGCGTCGGCGCTCAGATCGTGAATTTGCTGAAGCAGTTGCAGCGCGACTTTGGGCTGACTTACTTGTTTATCTCGCATTCGATGCCGGTGGTGCGATATCTCTCGACAAGAATTGCGGTGATGTACCGGGGCAAAATTGTCGAGGTGGGATCAACTGAGCAGATCACGCAGCAGCCGCAGAATGCTTACACCAAGAACCTGCTGGCGGCCACACCGGAGATCGCGGTTTAGCCACAAACAAGTTTGCTGTCGCGATGCCGTCTCGCCATCGAGGAGAATTCGACAGCGGCGGTTGTACCGTTTATGCTTCCAAACGCACCAGGAGAGCTTATGAAATCTGCGATTTTGATTTTCACTCTTGTCTTAGGGGCCGCTGCTCAATCCAAATCGCCTGCGGCTGACGCGCTGCGCGAGATGCTGAATGGCCGCGAGAAGAACATTGTTGCTGCATTCGAAGAGATGCCGGCTGACAAATATGGCTACAAACCAACCGCGGACCAGATGACGTTTGGTCACCTGGCGACTCATATTGCTGACGCGAACAACTATTTCTGTGCGAACGTGGGAGACGTTCCTCAGCCCAAAGTCGACTTCACTGGCAAAGAAACGAAAGAGCAGCTTGTCACGGCGATGAAAGCGTCGTTCGAATTCTGTCGCACTGCGCTTACAAAAGCCGACGACTCGAAGATGGGAGAAAACATTAAGTGGTTTGATGGGAAAGAGCGAGCTCGTGCCTGGGCGTTTCTTGGACTGGCCAGTAGTTGGGCTGATCACTACGGCGCGGCGGCAATGTATCTGCGGCTGAATGGACTTCTGCCACCGACGGCGAAAAAGAAAGATTGATCGTGCGGGTGCCCTAACTCAGCGGAATTCGACGGGAGTTTAGAGCACTTCAGGTAAAGTCAAAATCCCCGCCCCCTCGGCTTGCCTCAGGGCAGGCTCTGTCTCGCGCAAATCGCGAGACAAGAACGGGGCACCCTCGAGCAATATGACCTCCAGTATTGAAACTCCCGACTGGTCCACCATCCCCGCTCCCGCAGACGACGGCGCGGCCCGCCATCTGTTTGGAATGAAAGTTCCCCCGGTCGATCTGCCTGCGACGGACGGCACCGTCGTAAATCTCTCATCTCTTTACGGGAGGACGGTTGTGTACGCTTACCCGCGCACGGGCCGCCCGGGCGTTGCCAATCCTGAAGGCTGGGACTTGATTCCGGGTGCGCGTGGATGTACTCCGCAAGCCTGTGCCTTTCGCGATCACTTCGCGGAATTGAGAGCAGCGGGAGTGGATCATCTCTACGGGCTTTCGACCCAAAGCCCAGCGTATCAGAGCGAGGTCGCTGAACGTTTGCACCTGCCATTCGCGATTCTTTCCGATGATCACCTGCGATTGACTCACGCCATGCGCTTGCCGACATTCGAAACCAGCGGCATGACGTTGCTCAAGCGCTTCACACTCGTAATCCGTGATGGAATTGTCGAGCAGGTGTTCTATCCGGTGTTTCCGCCGGATCGGAATGCGGGCAACGTGCTGAGTTGGCTTAGATCGAATCCGGTTTCTTAGATACGGGATTTGACCAAGCATCAGTGGTGAGTTCGCTCACTGCTTGAGCGGAGGGCGCTCGCACTCCGGATTTTCCTTGGTCGAGGAAAGCACTTCATTCACGTGCAGCAAACGCGTGCCGCGTTCGATTCCAGAAATGCGCACCTTATTTCCGACCTGAGCCTTTAAGGCTTCGGGATTCTCGACCGCGAAGACCGTCTTCGTCTCTGGACTAATGAACACAATCTTGTGGCCTTCCTTTATGCATTCGCGGGCGCAATCGGGATCCGTCGCTGTAAATGCTCCAGCCGAAGCCCGGGCCCGCGCACAGCGCGAATCAGACACCCATCCGACATAGGTTCGTTCGGCGGCGAAAAGATTTGAGCCAAGGAGCAGTACTAACAGAAGGGGCTTCATCTTGACCTCCATTTCAGGGCTTCACAGACGGCTCGTCGTTCTCTCAATACGTTATACTTCTTCGACCAACTCCCGGGAACTTCTTTTTTTCTATGGCCATTGGTCTCCGCACAGAAGATCTGCGCAAGATTTACCACTCTGCGCCGCCGTTTGCCGCGAGTGGCTTTGTCCAGCGTGCCGGTGCCCGCGACTCGAAAAAGAACAAGCAGCCGAAGCCTCAAATTGTGGCGCTCGACGGGATCTCGCTGCGGGTTGAACCGGGAGAGATTTTCGGCCTGCTCGGTCCGAACGGCGCGGGAAAATCGACCACAGTTGGCGTGCTGACCACGCGAGTACGGCCGACCAGCGGTAAGGCGTGGGTGGGTGAACACGAAGTTTGGGGGGACCAGGCTATTGTTAAGCGGCTCATCGGCGTCGTGCCGCAACGGCCGAATCTTGATTTCTCGTTGACCGCGGCTGAAATTTTGACCTTTCACGGCGCGTATTTTGGCCTGAGCGCAAAGGAGCGCAACGAGCTTGCAACCCAACTACTCGAGAAATTCAAGCTTACCGACCGTGCTAATCACATGGTGCGTGGTTTTTCTGGTGGCATGATGCAGCGGCTTTCGATCGCTCGCGCCATGATGCACGACCCGCAAATTCTTTTTCTCGATGAGCCGAGCGCCGGGCTTGATCCGCAGACGCGCATTCTTCTTTGGGAGATCATTCGCGAATATAACCAGGCGGGCAAGACGATTCTGTTGACGACGCACTACATGGAAGAAGCCGATGCGTTGTGTAACCGGCTGGCGATCGTGGACCACGGCAAGATGATCGCGCTGGGGACTCCGGCAGAGTTGAAGGCATCGATTCCCGGCGGATATCTGCTGCGCCTTCGTTTCGGCAAGCAACCGGACGAACTGATGAACGGACTGCGCTCGCTCGCCGGAGTCCGCGAGGTCCGCTCGCAAGACACAACTGGCGCTGATATCTACGCCGATCGCGGTGGCTCGCTGATTCCTGAAATTGCCAGTCTCGCCACTACGACCGGCGCGGATCTGCTGGACGTTCATATCTCTGAGCCAAGTCTTGAAAACCTCTTCCTACATCACACCGGAAGGAGCCTGCGCGATTGAATTGGAAAGCTTTTGGCGCCCTGCTCGCCCGCGATGCGCACGTGGCAAAGCGGAACGCGATGCAGTTATTTTTTCAGACGTTTCTGCAGCCGCTCCTGTTCGTGTTCATCTTCGGGCGCGTAATGGTGCGCAGCGGCTACATGCCCGAGAAGTACAAGAGCCTTCTCTTGCCGGGAATCATGGCGATCAGCATGGTGTTCACCGGGGTGTGGGCGGTTGCCATGCCAGTGATCGCCGAATTTCAATGGACAAAAGAAATCGAAGACCGGCTGCTCGCGCCCATTGAGAACATCTGGCTGGCGATCGAAAAAGTGTTATGGGGAATGATTCAGGCGATCATCGCGGGGGTGATCGTGCTTCCGCTCGGCTGGTTGCTGCTGCGGCCGATTGATATCGGAATCCACTCTCCGGTTCTGTTTGCAGTTATCACCATTCTGGTTGCCACGTTTTCTGCCTGCGGCGGTCTTGCCCTTGGTTGCAGCATGAAACAAGAGCACATTGGGCTGATGTTCAGCATGGTGCTCACGCCGATGATCTTCTTTGGCTGTACTTATTATCCGTGGAGTGCGCTGAATCCATTTCCCGTGCTGCAAAAGATCGTTCTGATCAATCCGCTGGTTTATGCGAGCGAAGGCCTGCGGGCGTCGCTGGTTCCGGGACTTGAACATCTTTCGACAATTGCCGTGCTGGTGGCGCTTATATTTTTCGACATTCTGCTGCTCGCGATTGGGCTGCGGCAATTTGATAAGAAGGCTGTGAGTTGAATGTGTGGCGCGGGCGCCCTCGCCCGCGAATGGAGTCCACGATCAAGAAAGGGCCGCAGAATCGCACAGTCGCCGGCACAACAGCCGGCTACTCCGGAACTCCACTCCCAAAGAAGCTCGGCATCCGTGAAAACGGCTCAGTTGTATTGGTGAACGCGGCTGATCGCTTCGAGCGAAAATTAGAACCACTACCGGAAGGCGCGCAGATCACGGAAGACCCAAAGGCGGCTAGAGTGGCTGTACTGTTTGTGATGTCTCACCGTGAATTGGTGCGCGATTTTCGTCCGCTTGAGAAGGCCCTGCCGGAAAAAGTCGCTCTCTGGATTGCCTGGCCGAAGAAGGCGTCAGGAGTTGCAACCGATCTCACAGAAGACGTGGTCCGCGGAGTTGGGCTGGACAGCGGATGGGTCGATTACAAAGTCTGCGCTATTGATGCGACCTGGTCAGGCCTGTGCTTCGCGAGGAAAAGCTAGCGAGACTCCGGTTGGCCCTGCGCGGTTTGTCGGAAACCTGCACTGCTTCTAGTCTGTTGTCATCCCGAGCAAGTTCGGATGAGTCCTAGATTCATCCTGTGCGCCGACGGATGTGCAGTTCGGTCCTCTCACCCCAGCCTTCGGCGAGGTCGTGCCAGGTCGGGTTCTTCGTGGCGATCAGAACCAGGCGCTTTGCGCGTGTCCATGATTTGATCTGCTTCTCGCGAGTAATTGCGGTTCCAACTTGATGGAATACTTCGTAATAGACCAGCCTGTTGATGTTGTAACGCTTTGTGAAACCGTCGATTTCCCCACGTTTGTGCTTCAGGGCGCGGCGATAAATGCTGTTTGTGATGCCGGTGTACAGATTGAGCGACCTGCTTGCCATGATGTAAACGTAATACTTTCGTTGATTCAAATGCAGATCCCTCGGCTGTGAAAATCATTCGCTAGCGAATGATTTTCTTCGCTCGGGATGACAAAGGAAGAATAAGGCTCGGAGGTTATGGCAGTCTGTGACGAATGAACATTCCTGGACTGTGTATTAATAAACCAGAAATCGCCGCTTCAAGCTGAGCGATTGAGATCTGGTCAGGCCTGTGCTTCGCAAGAAAAACGTAGAAACGCGTGGAGGCAGTCGAAGTATCGGACATTCAAAGTACCCACTCATGCAAGCCGGCTTGAATGGTGAACGGGTGTCTTAAGTTTTAATGCAGCGCTTGATCGTGTGCTCTCTTCTTTGCGATTAGAGATTCCCAGACATCAATTACGCGATCCACCAGGGAAACGGATTCCTCAAATCCGAGCCAGTCGTCGGGTGGCGCCTCAACTCCCCAAACGTTGCCCGGTTCCTGTAGTTCAAGCCCGAGAAGCCAGAACTTCTCGTATTCGCCGAGCGAGATACAGTTCACCACTTTTGCAGCTGCCATCTTTCGGCTGCCAGACAGACCCTCCACGATCACGGGGGTCGCAACCGATACCGCACGCCGAATCCTGAGCGCACACCCGTGTTGATTTGCAAGGATAACCAGGCCAGGTTCAGTGAACCATTTGGTCGCGTCAAGACTCGTAACAACGACCCTGATGTGAACAGGTATTCGCGTACCGCGGCGTGTGTGAGCCATAGGATTTAGAGCTGAGTCAATGTTTGACTTAAATGGCTATTTGCAACCATACGGAGAAGGCTGTATGACTACGCACGAACGTAACCCCTGCGAGTAACGGCAGTGTGGGCATTTGTCGGTATTTCTCCGGTTATCGCGTTCACCGCCTGATTGCTAATGCCAAGTTCTGATGTTCAACCCTGAACTGCTCCGCCTTCGGCCTCGCGTCACAAGATGTCGCTCCGCCTACCCAGGGCTCACGCCCTGGGCTATTTACATTTCGCCCCTTGCGGGGCTGATTTCGTCTGGAAATATAATCCTGGGTTTCTCCCTTGTCGAACGAGGAGTGTTCGGTCTACGCAAAAACTGCGACCTCACCTTTGCTTGAACCTCACCCCCTTGCGATATAACCCATCACTTCCGACGTCGAATACGCGGTTATAGCGGGCGCGATAGTTTTCCTGGGCGGCGCTGGCGGCGAACTCGATGAGCTGCTCTTCGGAAAAATGGCGGCGCAACTCGGCGTAGAGCTCATCGCTCACGTTCGCTGGCGTGTCGGCGAGTGCGTCGGCCATTCGCAGCAAAGCGGCGTCGGGAGGGACGAAATGTTCGAAGTTTCCTTCGCGGATCGCGGTGATTTCTTCGTCGCTGAGCCCATACATTCTGCCACCGGCAGAATTGGCGTCAATTCAAAACGGGCAGCCGACGCGGGCGGCCGTTCTCAAAAGAATGAGCGAGCGCAGGCGCTGCGGCACGGCGGCCTTCTGGCCCAACAGCCATTCCATAATTATGTTGACCCAGAAAACGCGCGGCACGCGTGCGCCGATCTTCTGCGGCGTCAGGTCGCGGCCGAGCGCCTTGCGTACTCGCTTGAAAACTTGCCGCATGAAGAATGAAGTTTGTTTGGGATCGACACCTTCAACTCGGGCCACGGCATACCTCCTTCTTTTTT
>DAIPJJ010000131.1:0-12512 GCA_036770325.1 Terriglobales bacterium | reverse complement strand
GTACGTGGTCAGCGCGATCATCGGGAAGTATTGGCGATAGAGGTGATACATGAGATAAAAAACGCGCGGGAAGCCGGTTCCCGTGTACCAGGCTTCGTCCCAGGAGCCATCTTTTTTCTGCGTTTTAAGTAGGTATGCAACGCCACGGGCAACCGATTCGCTGCGCGTATCATTCGCCGCAAGCAGGCCCATGATTGCCCAGGCAGTTTGTGAAGGCGTGCTCGGCCCGACGCCTTTGGTGGTGGGATCGTCGTATGATCCGCAGGTCTCGCCCCAGCCGCCATCAGGGTTTTGCACCATGCGTATCCATTCCGCTGCCTGCTGAATGTAGGGCTCGTGATGATCAATGCCCATGGCTTCCAGTCCGCGAAGGACTAGAGCAGTGCCATATACATAGTTCACGCCCCAGCGGCCGAACCACGAGCCGTCGGGCTCCTGCTCCTCGCGTAAAAACTTGATCGCCTTTTTTACCGCGCGATGTTTCCGGTCGTAGCCATAAGTCGCAAGCATCTCGAGAATGCGTCCGGTAATGTCAACGGTCGCGGGATCGAGCATGGCATTGTGGTCGGCGAACGGAATGTGCTGGAACACCATGCGGTCGTTGTCTTTGTCGAATGACGCCCAGCCACCGTTCCTGCACTGCATGGAAAAAATCCAGTCGATCGCACGCTGCACCGACTCGCGCTGATAGCGGCCATTGGGATGTTCTACCTTGGAAAGACCAAGCGCGACCATGGCTGAATCGTCCACGTCGGGATAAAACTCGTTGTTGAACTCGAAGTACCAGCCCGCCGGCTTCCCCTTTTTGTTCTTGTGAATCCAATCCCCCGGGTTCCGTACCTGCTTCTGTAATGTCCAATCGGCGGCTTTCACCATTCGCGGATCAGTCGCCGGCACTCCCGCCTCACCCAGAGCAAACAGGGCATAGGCCGTGTCCCATACCGGCGATTTACACGGCGCCATGCGGAACGTGTCTTCCTCTTCAATCCCCAGCTTTTCGAATTCGTCGAGCGCGCGAATCATCTGCGGGTCATCGAGCGAGTACCCCAGGCAGCGCAGCGCAATGATCGCATTCAACATGGCGGGATAGATCGCGCCTAAACCGTCTGACATCTCAAAGCGCTCCAGCATCCATTCCTTCGCTGCTTTCAGCGCAAGCCAACGCAATGGCCTGATGTGGACCGCCTCAAACCAGTGCACCAGCCGATCGAGCACGAGAAAGAAGTTTCTCCAGGAGAAAACGCTCTTGCTCCACTCCAGGCGCATGCGCGATTTATCGCGTCCGCCCACGAAGAGCTCGTCAATGTGCATCTCTTCAGGAATTTTCTTGAATGGCTTCTTCGCGTAAACGATCGAGAGCGGAACCAGAATCGCGCGCGACCAGGACGAAATTTCGTAGATGTTGAACCAGAACCAGTTCGGAAAGAGAACAATCTCCGGTGGAATCGCCGGCACGGCGTCATAGTCGTACTGGCCAAGAAAGCAGAGATAAATTTTGGTGAACGTATTGACTTTGGTGACACCGCCAAGTTCAAGGATCTTCTTCCGCGCCCGCTCGAGCGCCGGATGGTCCGGCTTATACCCGGCAAGCTTGAGCCCGAAATACCCCTTCACCGAGGCGCTGATGTTCGAGGGCCCCCCGTTGTAAATCGGCCAGCCGCCATCTTCGTTTTGGTGACGAAGAATGTAGTTGGCGCACTTCTGAAAGCGTTCCTGATTGCCGGTCCCAAGCAGCGTATGCAGCAGGATGTAGTCGGACTCCAGCGTAGAATCCGCTTCGAGTTCGCCGCACCAGTAGCCATCCTCGTGCTGCTGCGAAAAAAGCCAGTTGCGTGCGCCGTCGATTGCGGCCGCCACGCGACTGGCCAGGTCATCGATTTTTCCAAAGTGAAGTTGCGGAGCAGATGAAGCTGCAGCGGGGGAATAGTCGTCCATACTTACTTTCTAAAACTCCTAGTCCGCGCTCACGCCTGCAGACGGCGCAGCGGCAATCGCTTCCACGATCTCCGGAGGCAAGCCAAAGCGAACGTTTTCTGGCATGACTTCAACTTCGCGCACGTTGTTGAAGCCCTTTCCTTTCAGGAAGGAAACAACTTCCTCAACCAGGCACTCTGGCGCCGAAGCTCCGGCAGTCAGGGCTATCGTGTTCACGTCCACCAGCCACTCGGGCTGAATATCGCGGCAGCTATCAATCAGGTGCGAAGACCGGCCGAGATTGCGTGCCACTTCCACCAGCCGGTTTGAATTCGAACTGTTCTCGGAACCCACAACCAGTAGCAGGTCAGCATCCGAAGCCACATGCTTCACCGCAACCTGACGATTTTCCGTCGCATAGCAAATGTCTTGTGCATGCGGCCCTTTAATGTTCGGAAACTTGCGGCGCAGGGCCTCAATAATGTCTTTTGCTTCATCCAAGCTCAAAGTGGTCTGAGTCAGATACGCCACCCGGTTCGGATCGGGGACGCTGAGTGACTCCACCTGCGCAGGTGATCCCACAACCTGAGTCACTGCCGGAGCCTCTCCTAAGGTGCCAATAATTTCATCGTGATCACGGTGACCGATCAGAATCAGCGAGTAGCCTTCTTTCGCGAACTTCACCGCCTCTACGTGGACTTTTGTGACAAGTGGGCAGGTAGCGTCGATTACTCGCAGCCGCCGCTCTTTGCTGGCGCTGCGCACTTCTGGCGAAACACCATGCGCGCTGTAAATCACGCGCTCGCCTTCAGGGACTTCGTCCACAGAATCGACGAAAATCGCCCCCTTGCCCTGTAGCTCTTCAACTACAAAGCTGTTGTGAACAATTTCTTTTCGCACGTAGATCGGCGGCCCAAAGGCTTCGAGTGCGATTCGAACGATGTCAATCGCGCGCACCACTCCGGCGCAAAAACCACGGGGTTTCAGTAAAAGCAGGGTTTTCTGGCTTTCAGACACGTCTGTTCCTTTAGCTTAAGGATACACTTTCTGGAGTTTAGAAGTTGTAAAGAGCCTACCGGAAAGTACCTCTCAGGTCAATGTAAGTGTAAGAACTGTGAGCAATTAGCGGCAGGGGCGAAAAATCAGAAGCTAAATGTAGCTACCAGATTCGGATCACGCCGTAGTCGTCTAGCAGTCGGTCGGCGCTAACGATCGGAACATTCAATTCCAAGACCTGTGCCACCAGCAGCCGATCAAATGGATCCTTGTGATGCACCGGCAACATCCCTGCTCGCGTAGCATGCGAAATCTGAATAGGAAGTTCGATGAAACCCTCCTCATCTAGAAAGCTGGATAGATCCATTACAAGAGGCAGCGCATTCAGCTTCCCGATGGCTGACTTGATCGAGAGTTCCCATCCTACTGCGGCCGATATCAGGATAGTGTTGCTGCCATCGCTAATCACCGAGGTCGCGGCCTTGGACAATTTGTCGGGGGAACCGTACCACCAGAAAAGGACTTGTGTATCAATCAATACCCTCATTCAAAGCCTAAGTCCCTCAGTTCCTGTTCAGTAAGGGGGGCAAAAGCCTCCGGCACCGCACTGATCTTGCCTTCCAGCCTGCCCGGAACTCGCTTCTTGCGGGCCTCCCCGATTGCGATAACTCTCGCGACTGGTTTTTGACCGCGCGCTATTACCACATCTTTTCCCTCAGAGGCCTCTTTTAATAACCGCGAAAGGTTGGTCTTCGCCTCATGTACTGTGTACTTCATTAGCTAAGTATATTAGCTAAGTTTGGGCGGGTCAAGTACACGTGCGCATCGTTTGACAAACCCCTCTCCGCTCACTTCAAATCGTGTTTCACGTCCAAAGTGGATTGTCCCTGCACCAGCTCTCCTGGAGGCTATAAAACAAATGCCACGCAGTCTCAAACTTCTAGGCCTGATCCTGCTCTTTGCCACTTTCTGCTCCGCGCAGGACCTCGCTTCTTTCGAAAAGCGTGTCGCGGTCAAGACTCTACCCAACGGGCTTACCGCGTTGGTCTGCCAGCGGCCCGATACTGCTCCAGTTTTCTCTTTCTTCACCAATGTCGACGTCGGTTCCGTGCAGGATTCCATGGGCAAAACCGGCCTTGCCCACATGTTCGAGCACGAAGCATTTAAGGGAACTCCAAACATCGGCAGCAAAGACTACCCGGCGGAAAAAGTTGCCCTGCAAAAAGTGGAAGATGCCTACGCTGCTTACATTCGCGAGCGCGATAAGCGAGTCGACCGCGATGAAACCAAGCTGAAGCAGCTTCAGGCCGACTGGCAGAACGCCGTTAAAAACGCCCAGCAGTACGTCATTCCTAACCAGTTCAGCGACATCGTCGAGCGCAACGGCGGCGAGGGGATGAACGCCTTCACTGCCGCCGACCAAACCGGGTATTTCTATTCGTTCCCCGTTAATCGCCTTGAACTCTGGGCGTATCTTGAATCCGCGCGCTACACGCATCCCGTGTTCCGCGAGTTCTACAAGGAACGCAATGTGGTGATCGAAGAACGCCGCATGCGCACGGACAGCAATCCGATCGGGCGTCTGGTTGAGCAATTCGTCGAAGAGGCGTTCTCCGCGCACCCCTATCATCGCCCGGGCATCGGCTACATGTCCGATTTAAACAGCTTCTCCGCCACTGACGCACAGAACTTCTTCAACACCTATTACATCCCTTCGAACATGGTCGTCGCTGTGGTCGGCGATCTCGATCTTGAAAAAACCATGGCCCTCATGGAGAAATACTTCGGCGCCATTCCTTCACGCCCGAAGCCGGATGAGCGCACCACCACTGAGCCACCGCAAAATTCCGAACGTCGCGTGGTGCTGCGCGAGCAGTCGCAGCCTATTTATATCGAGGGCTATCACCGGCCCGACTTCCGCGACAAAGATGATGCAGTCTACGATGCGCTTGCAGATTTACTGTCGGAAGGCCGCACTTCGCGCCTCTATCGCGCGCTGGTGCGCGACAAGAAAATCGCCTCCGAAGCCGAGGGTGGAACCGGATTCCCCGGAGTCAAATATCCCCACATCTTTTATTTCTTCGCTGCTACCATGCCCGGCCACACGCCGCAGGAAGTTGGCGACGCGATCCACGTCGAAATCGAGCGTCTGAAGAAAGAAGACATCTCGGATGAAGAGCTGAAAATGGTAAAAACTCGTGCAAAGGCAAACCTGATCCGGAGCCTTGACAGCAACGAAGGCCTGGCGCAAAACCTGGCCGTGTTCCAGACGCTCTACGGCGACTGGCGCGAACTGTTCCACTCCGTTGATCGCATAAACGCAGTAACGAAAGCTGACATCCGGCGCGTCGCCAATCAGGTGTTCGTACCCACGAATCGCAACGTCGCAATAATAGAAACTGTGCCGGCAACGAGCGGAGGTCAGCAATGATTTCCACCAGAAAAAAACTAACCTTCGTGCTCGCGCTACTCCTGGCCACGGCAACCGCACTCACGGCACAGGAACCGTGGAAGCAGATACCGATACCGCAACTGCCCGCGTTCCATCCGCAGGAGCCAAAACGCATTCAGCTCTCGAACGGCATGGTGATCTTCCTTCAGGAAGACCACGAACTCCCGACCATCGATGGCGTGGCCCGAATTCGAGGCGGATCGCGCGCCGAGCCTACAGCAAAAGTTGGACTGACAGATCTATACAGCGAAGTCTGGCGCACCGGTGGCACCAAGACCGAAACCGGCGACCAACTCGACGACTACCTCGAAATTCGCGCGGCGAAAGTCGAAACCGGCGCGAACGACGACTCCACAACGATCTCGCTTTCCTGCCTGAAAGACGATTTCAACGATGTCTTCAAGATCTTCGCCGAGCTCCTGCGCACGCCCGAATTCCGCGATGACAAGCTCGACCTCGCCAAACGGGAAGCATTCGATTCAATTTCGCGGCGCAATGACGAAGTCAGCGACATCGCTCGCCGCGAAGCCGTGAAGCTCGCCTACGGGGCGCACAACCCGTACGCCAGAGTACCCGAATACAGCACCATCGCGGCGGTAACACGCCAGGATCTCGTCGACTGGCACCAAACCTATGCGCACCCAAACAACATAGTCCTCGGTCTGGTTGGCGACTTCGATTCCGCGCAGATGGAAGCCACGCTCCGCAAGGCCTTCGGAGACTGGCAAAAAGGAACTCCCGCCAAAAAGCCTGATATTCACTTTGACCCAGCGAAGCCGGGGTATTACCTGATCAAGAAGTCGGACGTAAATCAGAGCAATATCCGCATGGTTGGACTTGGCACCACCCGCGACAATCCTGATTTTTACGCCATCGAAGTTTTCAATGAGGTGATGTCAGGAGGATTCTCGTCACGCCTGGTACAAAGCATTCGTACAGCGCAAGGCCTTGCCTATGCCGTGAGCGGCGGCATTGGCACTCGTTTTGATCACCCCGGTCTTTTACAGCTCGCGATGGGAACAAAAAGCGAGACCACCATCGAATCCATTCGCGCCTTGTACGACCAGATCGATAAATTGCAGACCAAGCCCATCGATCAGGAGGAAATCGCGCACGCTAAAGACCAGATCCTGAATGCGTTTGTCTTCAATTTCGATACACCAGACAAAGTTCTGCGTGAACGCATGGCTTACGAGTACTATGGCTATCCACCAGACTTCCTTGAGCGCTATCGCGCTGGAATCGAGAAGGTCACGCCGGCAGACGTTGCGCGCATCATACCCAAGTATCTGCACAAGGACCAACTCGCAGTCTTAGTGGTTGGAAATAGTGCTCAATTTGACAAGCCGCTCTCTTCTCTTGGGCCGGTGACTGATGTTGATATCAGTATTCCCGCGCCACCAAAAGGTATGGGTGAATCCGCGGCGTCCGCGCAAAACTGATCGAGGCCAAAATAGCAAAGCCCCTCTGGCGAGGGGCTTCCCTTCCCGAACTATTCCTGCTCAACGCGGCAGAGGCACTAGCAAGCCCATCCGCCGCGAAAACCCCTCGTCTCGGGGCGGCTCAAGCAAACTACTCACCGCCTCCGAACGCTTAGCCCTATGTTTTCGCAACCAGTCCTGAAGATCGCGGCGGCATGCGGTCGCAATTTTGCTGAAGAACAGCCCGGCTCGGCCGCTCGCATCCGCCCAGATGAAGTCTGCGGTGGCATGCACCACTTGAGAAGTGCCAGGCAGCAGAAAACGAAGTGAGACGCCGCGCAACGGAGTCAGAGTTTCTGCTGCCTGTAATGAAAGTCCTTGCTCGGTCACATTCGTCACCAGCGCCGGAACGACGCCAGTCGGGAGCTGCAGATACGCCAGGCTTTCGCTTTGCTGCCTTGGCGACAGCCGCCGGTCTTCATGCATGAAGCCCCGCGCGGCCCGAAATGAATGCAAAACCTGCGCCAGATCAAGCGGCTTGTACAGGACGAAATTCGCTCCCGCCTCAAATACGCTGCCCACGGGAGTCGTGTTGCCAATCATGCCAAAGGTAACCGGCCGGCGTTTCTCTGGTAAGCTTCGAGCCATTTTCGCGACAGAAACGGCATCAGGAAGGTCGAAATCAAGCACTACCGCCGAGTGGTGCTCACCCGACATTACTTCTAGAGTCTCAAGCACTGAGCCGCAAACTTTGTATTCAATCCCGAGCTCGGCAAATGCCGCAATCAGGACCTTCAGAGCGCCACTGCTGCGCGACATCACCAAGCTGTTGATTCGCATGCACGCAGCTTACGGCCCCGCTTGGAATGAAACTAGATATCAGCTGTAACAGCCGGACCTGTTACTGCCAGGGCTTGACACAACAAAGGCCGCCTATGAGGGCGGCCTGCTGGACTGGTTTGTACTAGGCAGCCCGGCGCGTTCTCTCTGCAGCGGCTTTTCGCGATTCGGAAAACAGCTCAATCATTGTTTTGTTGAAAGCAGGAATATCGGACGGCTGACGGCTGCTGACCCAATTCTTGTCCTGAACGACTTCCTCGTCTTGCCATTTGGCTCCCGCATTCCGTAAGTCGTCTTGGATGGTGTGATAGCTGGTCAGCGTGCGTCCCCGCACCATGTCTGCCGAAACCAGCAGCCATGGAGCATGGCAGATAACTGCGATCGGCTTCCCGGCCTGATCAACCCTCCTTACAAACTCCTGCGCCCTGGGCTGTACGCGCAACGTGTCGGCGTTTAGCGCGCCACCGGGCAGCAGCACGGCATCGAATTGCTCCGGATCCGCTTGTTCGAGCGTCTCGTCAACTTTGTACTCCGAGGCCTTGTCATGGTGCTTCATGGAATAGATTTTTCCGGCCTTCGGCGCGAACAACGTGGTTTTCGCGCCAGCTTCTTCCAGCGCCCTCTTCGGTTCTTTCAGCTCAGCATCCTCCACTCCATCCGTTGCCAATATGGCGACACGCATTCCTTCCAGTCTTCTTTCTGCCATAGGTCCCTCCAACTTCAACTAGTGTGGATGAAAAGCTGCTCTGAAGGGATACAGGTAAGCCTGTAGTTAACTCGCCAACGCAGGCGGTTGTTATTGGTCTTGCTCAGCCCGCTGGAGTTGGTATTGATATCCCGCGAGGAGGTTTTGCGCGGCTTCGTGGTCCGGGGCATTGGGAGCCAGTTGTAGATAGGTGGTCATGTGCTCCGCCGCGGCTTTGTAGTCTTTTTTGCTTCCGAGAATCAGCGCGTCCAAATATTCCATTTCGGCGAACTGATGGCGCGAGTCCAGATCCAGCCCGCGAGTGATGCTCGCTTCAGCTTGGTCCAGCTTGCCAAGGTTGTAATAGGCTGCGGCGTTCAGAAGCCAATATTGCGCGGAAGAGCCCGGCGCAAGTTGTATCAAATGGTCCGAGGCGTCGGCCACGTCTTTCCAATTCTGCTGCTGCAATCCAACGTTGGCCAATTCAACATAGCCATCGAGCAACTTGGAGTCTTCCGTCACAGCCTGGCGGAAACACTGCTGGGCATCGACGAAGCTGCTCTGCCTCACGTGTACTCGACCGAGTTCAAGCCATGCAAGCGCATACCGCGGATACATGTCGATGGCTTTTTTGAAATAGTCGGAAGCAAATTGCCAACGGCCCTTTCGCGCTTCCTCTTCTCCTTTGTTGAAGGCCCTGCGTGCCTTCTCAGGAGCAGCGAGTGAACTCACGCTTACGGTGTATCGGGGATCGTCGGAATAGGAACGTGTGCCCGCGGCGGGGTCGGTGGCTCCGTTCGCTCCGCTCGCAATTTTGTTTGCTGCAACCGCCGGCACGCTCGGCTCGTCAACTACGGTTACTGTATGCGATTGCTGGGAAAGAGTGACAGGGGTTTGCGCGAACAGAAGTCCAGGCGCGAATGCCAGTGCAGCGAGCGACCGGAAGCACCTCATAACTAGCCTTTCCTAAACCACGGCCCTTGGATGACTCTTACCCCTGTTCAAAGCCCGAGGCGAAAACTCTAGTTTGATACCGAAAATCGTTTAAATACTATCGGGGTAAAGTTGTATCTCAACTAGACCTATATTGCCAAGTTTTCCACGAAAGTAATGTAAAATTTCAGTCCCGTTTCAGGAACTCTGACGTAGAATGAGCTCACTTTTTGCGTTGCTGGGCTCGGACGCCGCGACGTCTGGTGGCAGTTTGCCGGTTCATAAGGGAAACAGGTCTGTCCTAATCCGCGTACTTGGGGAGTGTCGTACCTGCTGGCCGCACCTTTTGGGGATCGCCTTCCTCAGCTTCCTGTCTCTCCCGCTCACTTTGCTTTATCCCTTGCCTTTAAAGATCGTCGTAGATAACGTCCTCGGCACCCAGCCCCTGCCAGACTGGCTCTTTTGGCACATTTCCTGGGGCGGTATGCACCGGACAGCTCTTGCTTTCGCTATTTTTGTCCTGCTGGGGATCGCCGTGCTGGTTAACCTGCAAGGACTCGCCTCCTGGTGGCTGCAAACCTATACCGGCGAGAAGCTGGTCTGGGATTTCCGCGCCCGGCTCCTTAACCATGTGCAACGGCTTCCGCTGGTCTTTCACGACCACTACGGCGCGACCGATTCCGTTTACCGCATCCAGCATGACGCGCCGTCCATCCAGTACGTCACGATTCAAGGCATGGTGCCGCTGCTCACGGCCTTTTTCACCCTTGCCGGGATGATTATCGTGACTGCCAAAATGGACGCCGAGCTCGCCCTTGTCGCCCTTCTGATCACGCCCGTGCTCTTCCTGCTGTCCCTGGGCTGCAGCCGAATCGTGCGCAAGCGCTCGCAGACGATCAAAGGCCTCGACAGCTCAGCCATGTCGGTGATCCAGGAAGTAATCGGCTCGATTCGCGTGATCAAAGCCTTTGGCCAGGAAAGCCGGGAGCATGCGCGCTTCGTGCGCCGGTCCGGCGAGCGCATGTCCCAGCAGGTGCAACTCTCATTGCAGCAGGCGCTCTTTAACGTCCTTATCGGCCTCACCATTGCCGGAGGCACCGCCGCCGCGCTCTACATCGGAGTTCATCACGTCCGTGCCGGGGCGCTTACCGTCGGTTCCCTGCTGATGATCATGGCCTATGTCGCCCAGGTCTATCAGCCGCTGCAATTGCTCACGACCAAGACGACGGAACTGCAAACCTGGTTCGCCAGCCTGGAACGCGCATTCATGCTGCTCGACCAGGAACCGGAAATTTCTGAAGAAAAGAGCGCGCTGCCAGTTTCGCGGGTCCGCGGCGAATTCGTATTCCGAAACGTCTCGTTCCTATATGAGGATTCGCAGCAGGGGCTTCATGACCTCTCGTTTCATGTGCCTGCTGGAACTCGAGTGGGAATCGTGGGCGCAACCGGAGCCGGCAAAACCACCTTGCTCAACCTGCTCATGCGTTTCTACGATCCCTCCGAAGGCGCAGTCCTGCTCGATGGACTCGACATCCGGAAATATAGGATTGCCGACTTGCGCCGCCAATTCGGAGTCGTGCTTCAGGAACCGGTCCTGTTTGCGGCCAGCATCGCTGAAAATATCGCTTACGGAAAACCGGATGCGACGGATGCGGAAATCGTGGACGCCGCGAAGGCCGCCGCCTCGCACGAGTTCATATCTCAGCTTCCAGATGGCTACGAAACCCAGGTTGGCGAGCGTGGATCGCGTCTCTCCGGCGGAGAACGCCAGCGTATTTCCCTTGCCCGCGCTTTCCTTCGCGACAGTCCAATTCTGATCCTTGACGAGCCGACCAGCTCAGTTGACGTTCACACCGAAGCCGCAATCATGCAGGCCACGGAAAAACTTATGGCCGGTCGCACGACCTTCATGATCGCGCACCGCCTAAACACTCTGAAATCTTGCGATCTGATTCTTGTACTCGATCAAGGCAGGTTGATTGAGGTGAAGGAGTGCACGCCTGAGGCATGGATCGAGGCTGCTGCGCGGTAACTCTCAGTTATTTTTCATCGCAGTCCGAATCAATTCCACAAACCCAGCAACTATCCCGAGCAGCAGCCCCACGATATACAGCCAGTTTGTGTGCAGCCATTTGTCGAGCCCCGCGCCAATCAGCCAGCCGATGACTGTGGCTGCTGGAAACACAATACCCAGTTGGGCGTAATTCGCCATCTGCGCCCACGAATTCTTTTTCCCCGGATCTTGCTCGTCTGCTGCCATAGCTAAAGCACACCCCATCCTCAGCCGAAGGACACTTTAACAGGACTTATGTCTATGTACAGGCCCCAGGGGCAACTCGGTGATTTTGCACACTCCAGGGCAATCCGGAACGAAGTGAACTATGTTCGCGCGTCCAATTAGAAATGCTTGGCAGATCACGGCAGTCCTGGCCTACGCGGCATGTTTGGGAGTTGCGCAGCAGCGCCCTGCCGAGCATGTCACAAAAGCGGCAACCTCCCGAACGGTTCTAGTCCGAGTTTCGCCCGAATATCCGAGAGTGGCCGCGTCGATGAAGCTGATGGGCGCCGTTCAGTTAGAGGCGACTGTCCGCGCGGATGGCACTGTGAGAGACGTGAAGGTACTGGGTGGACATCCTGTTCTGGCCGAGGCCGCTACGAGTGCCGTCAAACGGTGGCGGTATGAACCTTCATCAAAAGAAACAACAGAGCTGGTCAGAATTACCTTTGAGCCGTAGCCGCGACGCCCTCGCGCCCTGCCTGGTAGGTCTCAATCAGTTCGCGAATTCGGAGCGCGTCCCGCTTGCGATGGCCGTGACTCGTAATCGGGTCTGCGCCGCCGGTCGATTCGATTCGGATCTCAGACCAGATCATCCCATTCGCAATTTCGACCGATGCAACTTGCAAGATCGCGATGCTCTCCTCCGTGCTTCCAAACAGTCGCGACTTCACCCGGCTCACGTGCAGTGCGTTCACCACGATCCGCGTTGGAAAAAACAGATTTCCTCGCGTCCAGCGGCTGGCGCTGAACGACTCTCCGGCTGCAGAGGGATTCGGCATATCGCGCTCCGTGAATCCTAAGTAGTAACCACAATCCTACTTCAGGCGGGGAACTTTGCAACAGGTGGCCGAATCAGTGCTTGTCTGGAAAAACAAACACTCGACGCGCCAAATCAGACTTCAGCGTCGACTCTTCGTAGTAACGATCCAGGATGCCGTTGCGCCAGGAGAGCAGGTCCGGATTCTGGTTTGAAAAATTTTCCCAATCTGTCGC
>DAIPJJ010000130.1:0-12518 GCA_036770325.1 Terriglobales bacterium | reverse complement strand
CGACGACCTCTTCCATGCCATGGAAGCGCGCTCCCAGCTGCGCCACAGGCCCATTCAACTTAGGCAGTAATCAATTTTCACGCACACACATGCGATAGTCAAACGCGCGTCACAAGGCCGGCATGTTACCCCAAAATGAGGGTCCTTCGACTGGAACCTGAGTTTGCCAAACCTGTGAAAATGAGTATGCTCGGAAGAGAACTCAAATGAACCATCGACTCCTGCACATCACTTTCTGTGTTCTATTCGCTGGATCAGCTTCTGCACAAGTCCCACAAAACCAGGCTGCCGCTCCGCCGGTTTCTTACTCGTCCATTTCTGAACTGAATCAATTGCTCGGAAACCTGCAGCAGGCTTCGAATCAAATCCAGCAGGATCTGACGCATCTCCGCATAGAAAAGTGGAAGACCGATTCCGGCACCAAGCGGCAGACCGATAGCGATGTGCAGTCGGTCCAGCGTAACCTTCAGACCGCTCTTCCCGGGCTGCTCAACGAACTGAAGAACTCGCCCGAAAACGTCCCGCTTACCTTCAAGGTATATCGCAATCTTGACGCTCTTTACGACGTGATGAGCTCGTTGGTTGAATCCGCCGGTGCTTTCGGGAGTAAAGACGAATTTCAAACCATCGACAAGGACTTAGGTTCGCTCGAAGATTCCCGCCGCGCCTTCGCCGAGCGGCTCGACAAAGTCGCCACCGCAAAGGAAAGCGAAATCGGCCAGTTGCGCACCGCGCTTCAAACTGCGCGAGCGGAGATTCCTCCCAAAAAGACCGTGGTAGATGACACTCAGCCCCCGCCAAAGAAGCCCGCTACTCACAAGAAACCCACCACGGCAAAGCCAAAAGCGCCAGCCAAACCGTCCGCCACACAAACGGCTCCAGCTTCCCAGGCCGCCCCACACTAATTACCCTGGTAACCAGGCCGGACCGCATTTTTTCGGGAACCAGCATACCCCGGCCGGGGTCTAACCTTATTAGTTGAGCGTTTTGCGCCTCGGAATATAATTGGAGGTACGCCGGTGTCAGGCATGGCGGGAGCAGCCAATTTGGGAGAGCTAGCTGGCGCAATCGGAATCCGCGCGCAGGAATCTGCCCTTATCCAGGAGCTGAAGGCCGGCTCTGAAGAGGCCTACGCCTGGCTCGTGGGCGAATTTCATCAGCCAGTTTACGGACTGGTTTATCGCATCCTTACCGACCCTGCCGACGCCGCTGACACCACCCAGGAAGTGTTCCTGAAAATTTTCCGGGGCATGAAGCACTTTCATGGCGAGTCCAGCCTGAAGACCTGGATTTACCGCATCGCGATTCACGAAGCCTCCAATCGACGCCGCTGGTGGTTCCGTCACAAATCGAAGGAAACACCAGTCGAGCAGAACGACAGTGGCGCCGAAGGCCGCACGTTTTCTGAAACCAGCTACGCGCTAATCGATCGCCACAAGTCTCCTTTCGAAACCGTCGCTGATCACGAGGTGCAAGCGCGTGTGGAACATGAACTGAGAAACGTGCCAGAGCCTTATCGGACCGCTGTGGTTCTTCGGGATATCGAGGACCTCTCATACGAGGAGATCGCTGAAATTACTCAAGTTTCGCTTGGAACCGTAAAGTCGCGAATCACGCGCGGTCGCGACGCACTGAAGAAACGGCTGGCCGAGTACGTGAAAGAAGTTGGACCGGAGCTTGGTTTCACCAATTCTGTTCCGCGCCGCGGGCCTGCTTATGAAACCCAGGGCCGCAGGCGAATCGAGGCTACACCGTGACCTGCACGCAATCCAAATCGATGCTTTCCGCGTACCTTGACGGTGCGCTTACGGGTAAGGAGATGTACTCTCTTGACCGGCATTTGCGTGAATGTGCGGCGTGTCACCGCGAATATGAGTCGCTCCGCCGCACGCAGTCTCTTGTGGCGGGCATGCGTCCTGTTCGCGTACCGAGTGATTTGTCACTCAAGTTGCGCCTGGCAATTTCGCATGAGGTGGCGCGCTCTCGCTCGTCGTATCTCCGCACTCTTCTGCTGCATCTCGAAAATGCAGCCAGCGGGTTTATGGTGCCGGCGACAACAGGTCTGGTAGCGACGCTCTTGATATTCGGCCTGGTTGCTGGAATTCTTGCGGCGCCGCCATCTGTGCATGCGAACGCGGCTGATGTTCCCCTGATGTTTTCTACCGATCCGGAGTTACTGCCCAACAGTTTCGGATTCACCATGGGCCCAGTTAGCGACGATTCTTTTCTGATCGAAGCCTACGTCGATGCTAATGGGCGGGTGCAGGATTATCGCGTTCTCTCTGGCGCGGAGGATCCGAAGGACCTGCGCGAGTTGAAGAACATGCTGATCCTCACTACGTTCCGGCCTGCCACGTGGATGGGAACTCCGCGTCCGGGAACTGCGATCCTCTCGTTCTCCCGCATTAGCGTGAAAGGCTGAACATCTTCTCACGATTCTGATTTCTGAATCGTGCTCACGATGCCGTACGCATCTTGCCCGGCCTGACACTCAGAGCAACTCCCGCCAGCAGCGTCCCATCCAACCGCTTCAGAAAACACACCCGAGGAAAGTCAAGTTTCGAGCACGATTCATGCGTTGTGGGAAACAGCGGCCCTGTAAAGCGCCGGCTGCGTCCGACCAGTTTTCCTTCCCCAGCAGTGCCCCGAATTCCTGACCCGGTCATACCGCCTTCTCGAGTGTGTGGCCGCGCTCCCCGGCCTATTCGAGGGCTAGCTCGGAGGCGCCCTGTAAGTGAGGCAGCGAAGCTACGCAAGATTGTATGACTCTGGTTATTGCCCCCGCCGCGCCATCAGTTACTCCCGCCTTAACGGCCGGAAATTTCGGGTGGTACGCCGCGTACACATGTTCGCGGCACGAAAAGAAAATCGCGCAACAGTTGGAAGAGCGCGGTATCAGCCACTTTTTGCCTGTGTATCGTTCTGTCCGTCGCTGGAAAGATCGAAAGAAGGAACTCGATCTTGTTCTCTTTCCTGGATACATATTCGTACATCTCGACCTCGCAAACCGGTTGCAAGTCCTACAGATCCCGGGCGTTGTGTGCTTCGTTTCGTTCAATGGACATCCGGCTCCGCTTCCGGCAAATGACATCGAAGCCCTGCGCAATGGACTCACTCACAATTTTCGTGCCGAGCATCATCCGTTTCTCACCGTCGGCCGGCGGGTCAAAGTTGTCTACGGCCCACTCAGCGGTGCGGAAGGAATTCTGGTGCGACGAAAGAATAATTTCCGCCTCGTAATTTCCATCGAAGCAATCATGCGTGCAGTCGCGATTGAGATAGATGAAGCTGATGTCGTTCCCGTTTAAGTGTTCAGTTAGTGAATTCGCTCAGGTGAAGAGATCATGAAAACGCGAAACTCAGTTCCGATCGTCGCCGGCATTCTTGTTCTGGCTTTTTTCGTAGCTCGCGTTCCAGCGCAAGATCGGCGCAATCTCGCAGGCGATGAGCCTTCTTCGCGCACGCGCGCCATCGATGACTCTGAATCCCGCGCTGAAAAAGAAGCTGAGCGCCTGGTTTCGCTTTCTCCAGACAAAATCATCCTTATACTTCAGCAGGAACCCGGCCTCTTTTTAGAAGTAAAAAAAATGTACGTTCGCCGGGCGTTTTCCCAGGGCCAGATCGTCAATGCCAAGGACCTCTCTGATGATTTCATCTTCACGCGTGTTCGCGAAGATGAGGAATTCTGCGCGCTGATCACTCAGCAGATCGTCGATCGCGGATACATTCGCCCCAAGCCGACCCACGATGAACTTGCCCGCCAGTATGAGGAACGCGAAAAGCTACGCGACCGCGCCGCTCGCGAAGAAGCTGCCGACCAGGAATACGCCGAAAATCAGGCAACGACGAGTCGCGCCAACCGAAACTCCAACCAGATTCCGTCGACTTCGCAACCAAATGTACCTTCTTCGAATGCGCCATACTCGCCGCCGGATTTTCAAAACAGCCCTCAGGCCCCCTCGAACTTGAACAACGATCAGCAGCGTGCTTTGTTGCAGGCGCGTCTGAACTCATCCGGAGAAGACGAGAACTACGGCCTGCCAGTCAATCCAATTAACGGTCAAGGCGCCAGCTCAGAACAACTTCAGCAAACGTTGAATACCAATCCGGGTCTGCTTGGCACCCCCACTCTCGGTGCAAAAACAAGTCTGGAAAACATGCCCGGAGCATTTGGCAGCGGCGGGATGAATTCCGCGAACTCAACCACACCGCTATCGCAGGAACAGGCATACGACCGCGAACTGCAAATCGAGTCTCAGCAGGGACAGCCGTCGAATCTCACAGCGAATTTGCAGCCGCCACGCGAGTTTCAGCGCGCAATCAGGCGTCCCTCTGACCGCCCGATTCTCCTCCATCAGGCCGATCCTTACGCCGACGTTCCGTCGCTTTACGATCTCTATCAGCAGTATTCTCGTCATCAAGGCCGGCTCGAGCGTTTCGGATCGGATGTTTTCGAAAACGGAACCGGCAACACCAATCAGCTCCCGATGGATTTGCCGGCGGGGCCTGATTATGTTCTCGGCCCCGGTGACGCGGTCAACATCGACCTATGGGGCAGCGTCTCGCAACGCCTGCATCGCACCATCGATCGCGAAGGGCGTCTGAGTCTTCCCGAGATCGGCGCCATTCAAGCTTCCGGACACACTCTCGGCGACGTCCAACACATCGTGCAAACTGCTTTGCGCACGCAGTTCCGCCAGCTTGAGGCTGACATTTCGCTCGACCGCTTGCGCAGCGTCCGCGTGTACGTGGTCGGCGATGTCGGGCGCCCGGGCGCATACGACGTCAGTTCGCTGTCCACTCCACTCAATGCACTGTACGAAGCCGGCGGTCCCACCAGCAAAGGCTCTCTTCGCATCATCAAGCACTACCGTGGAAGCCAGCTTGTTGAAACCGTCGATCTCTACGATCTGTTGTTGCACGGAGTCCATTCGAGCATTCAGCACATTCAGTCCGGCGACACAATTCTGGTCCCACCAGTCGGTCGGCAGATCACGATCGCGGGAATGGTCCGTCGTCCGGCAATTTACGAGTTGGCCGGAGAAAAAACTCTGGCTGAGGTCCTCGAACTCGCAGGCGGTGTTCTGCCATCCGGCACGTTACGCCACGTCGATGTCGAACGCGTGCAGGCCCATGCCGAACGCACCATGCTCGCGCTCAATATTCCTGAAGACAACAACCAGGCCACAGTTACTGACGCTCTCGAAAAATTTCAGATTAGCGATGGCGACACCGTCAAAATTTCCCCGATTCTTCCGTTCTCCGACAAAACTGTTTACCTCGATGGACACGTCTTCCGCCCTGGCAAGTACGCCTACACCGACGGCATGAAGGTCACAGACCTCCTGCACAGCTATCGTGATCTGCTTCCTGAACCGTACCAGCAACACGCCGAAATCATCCGGTTGAAGGCCCCCGATTACAAACCGGAAATTATTGCCTTCAATCTCGCCGACGCAATGGAAGGCAAAGACCAGGACCTTGTTCTTAAGCCCTTCGACACTGTGCGCATCTTCAGTCGATTTGACTTCGAGGATCCGCCGATCGTTACCGTTACCGGCGAAGTCCGCGATCCCGGCGACCACATCACCAACGGCGCGACCCGCCTTCGCGACGCCATCCTGCTGGCTGGAAATACGACGCCGGATGCCGAACTCAACGATGTCCAAGTTTTTCGCAAAACACACGACGGTAAGTTGCAGGTGCTCGATGCGGACCTGAAAAAAGCGATCGCGGGCGACGCAAAAGAAAACATCTTGCTCGAGCCGCAGGACCGCGTCTTCGTTCACAAGGACGTGAATCGTCTCACGCCGGCGAGCGTCGAAGTTCAGGGCCAGGTTGCGCGTCCCGGAACTTATCCTCTCGGCACTGAAATGACCGCAGCAGAACTGGTGCGTGTGGCGGGAGGCTTAACGCGCTCCGCTTACACCGAGCAGGCAGACCTCACGCGCTACACCATCGAGAACGGGAAAAAAGTCGAAGGGGAACACATTCCAGTTCGAATCGGCGAAGCTCTAAGCGGCAGCGCAGATACCGACATGCGCCTTCGCCCCGGTGACGTCCTCACCGTCGGTCAGGTTGCCGGATGGAAAGATATTGGCGCAACAGTCAAGGTCGAAGGCGAGGTCGTTCATCCGGGCACATACGGCATTCAGGTCGGCGAACATCTGAGCGACGTGCTTGCCCGCGCCGGCGGTCTCCAGCCCAATGCCTATCCGTATGGCGCGATTTTTCAACGCGCCGAAATTCGCGAGATCGAACAGAAGAATCGCGCGCAATTAATCAATGACGCGCAGGAGCAAGGTGGCGCGCTCGGCGCAACCGCGGACGATCCCTTGGCCAAGAACGCTGCGCTCGCGCAGTGGCACCAGACTTTGCGCAACCTGCAAACCATGCCACCAGTCGGGCGCCTCGTCATTCACATTAGCCCGAACAAGTCCTGGACTCACAGTCAGGCCGACGTTCAACTCCGCGACGGCGATTCGATCTACATTCCGAAAAAGCCGAATTTCGTTCTCGTTCAAGGCGCGGTCTACAACCAAACCGGAATCACGTTCAAGGCAGGGAAGAGCGCTCAGTGGTATCTGCATCAGGCCGGTGGCCCAACTTCTTCGGCCGACAAGAAGAATATATTCATCATCCGCGCTGACGGCACGGTCGCGGGTGGACCGAAGGGTCTTTTCACGGGTGGAGCGCTCGACTCTGAAATGCGTCCGGGAGACCTGATCATGGTTCCAGACAAAGCCTTTGGTGGCGGCCCAAAGTGGAAAAATGTGCTGCAGGTATCTGAGCTCGTTTCCGCAGTCGGCATCGCGGTTCAAGTTGCACGCGGCTTCTAGAACGGATGTTGGTGCGTACAAATGCGGAGAAGTCGCCTTCCGTAGGCCGCGATTGCGCAGCCGCATGCGGAAGTCAGGATGGCACGACTTTGGTCGTGCCGCAGGAAGTCAGGAGTGAGGCGGCTTCAGCCCCCGCGGTATGTCGTGCTTACCAGAGCGCCGTCACTATTTCCTCGCTGATCATCCTTGTCCTGTGCGGTACGCTCTCGGCCCAAAACGCGCAAAGCTCGCGAGTTTGGTCAAACGCCTTCAACCAACCTTCATACGATGGCAACTACAATCTCCAACCCGGCGCTGATCCCGAAAACCAATTCATCTCTCCGTTCGTACGCCACATCGCACAAGATCAAAAGCATTTCTGGACATTTCCGGCCCGTCTGCAGGTTAAAGATTTGAAATGGATCGTCCCGCTCGCTGGTGGAACCGCCGCGCTGATTGCCAGCGACAGTTGGGTTTCAGAGCAAGTGCCTGACAGACCGGGCCAACTCAGCTTCAGTAAGCACGCCTCCGATTACAGCTTGTACTCGCTCATCGGAGCCGGCGGCGGAGCCCTTCTGCTCGGAAGCATCAAGAAAAATGATCACCTGCAGGAAACCGGCATTCTCTCTGCCGAAGCTGCCCTCGACGCCACGGCCGTGACCTATGCGATAAAGGTGGCCACGCAGCGTCAACGCCCTTTTGTCACAAACGAAGACGGAGATTTTTTCGCGGGTGGTCCGTCGAGTAATCACCTCTCTTTTCCCTCCGAACACTCAGCCATTGCATGGTCAATTGCCAGTATTTTCGCGCACGAGTATCCGGGGCCGCTTACCCAGGTTGCCGCCTATGGACTCGCAACCACAGTCTCCGCAATGCGAGTTACCGCAAAGCAGCACTTCCCGTCTGACGTAATCATCGGCAGCCTGCTCGGATGGTATTTCGGTCACGAGGTTTTCCGTGCGCACCACGACCCCGCACTCGGCGGCAGTTGGGGAAATTATTTTGAACCGTCGTACGAGCCGAAGCAGCGCAATCCCAAAAACATGGGCTCGCCCTATGTTCCGCCGGATAGTTGGGTCTATCCCCTGTTCGACCGCCTTGCTGCGCTCGGCATCGTGAAAACTGCGTATTTGGGAATCCGTCCCTGGACCCGCATGGAATGTGCCCGTCTCCTCGAGGAAGCCGGCGAGCAGATCGAATCTCTCGACACCGGGAACGAAGCCGCCCACATCTATCGAGAGTTGTCCGAAGAGTTCAATGGCGAGCTGTCCCGGCTGAATGGCGCACCAAATCTCGGCTTCCGCCTTGATTCGGTCTACGCGCGCGCAACAGAAATTGCTGGAACTCCGCTGACCGATGGTTTCCATTTCGCGCAGACCATCACGAATGACTATGGCCGCCCTTACGGCCAGGGCTTCAACACCATAGCAGGAATGACCGCATACGCTGTTGCGGGCCCGCTCTCGTTCTCACTACAGAGCGAGTACCAGCACGCGCCCGCGGTTCCCGGTTATTCAGCCAACGTGCAGCAGGTAATCGGTGTGGCCGACGCAACAACTCCGTTCGCCTACGGAAGAAATGAAGTGAACCGCGTTAACGTTCTTAACGCGACAGTCGGAATGCAATTTCATAACTTCGAAATCACCGCCGGTAAGCAAAGCAACTGGTGGAGCATGACCGAGGGTGGTCCGCTCCTCTTCAGCGACAATGCCGAGCCAATCGTTGGGGTTAAGTTCGATAACGTTTCTCCATATCACATTCCCTTGCTTTCGAGTGTTCTCGGTGATTTTCGTTCCGAATATTTTCTGGGCCAACTGGGTGGCCAGACATTCGAAGCCAACGTCAACCAGCTCTTCGGCCCCGGCGGTGTTGATCCACAACCATTCATCCAAGGTTTAAAGGTAAGTTTCAAACCGACGCAGAACTTGGAAGTCGGTTTCGGCTTCAGCGCAATGTTCGGCGGACCAGGTTTGCCGTTCACGCTCCACAATTTCTTGCGGACCTTCTACTCGCACACTTCAAACGCCGCAACCAATCCCGGAAAGCGACTAAGCGCCTTCGATTTCAGCTACCGTATTCCCGGACTTCGCAATTGGCTCTCGATCTACCGCGATTCTCTCGCCGTTGACGAATACACTCCGCTCACTTCGAGCCGTCCTTCGATGAATATCGGCCTCTACATGCCCAAACTTCCAAAGCTGAACAAAATGGATTTCCGCGCCGAAATCATCGGCACGCCACATACCACCGAATTCCCACCTGGTTTTGTCTATTGGGACTTCCGCCGTTATCGTAGTGGCTACACCAACGACGGCAACTTGCTCGCAAGCTGGATTGGCCGCGCCGGCCGCGGTGGTCAAGGTTGGCTAACGTATTGGTTTTCCCCGCGATCAACTCTGCAATTCGGATATCGGCAGCAGAAAGTCGATCGCGACTTCCTCGAAGGCGGTCACCTTTACGATTTCAGTGTTCGCCCGCAAATTATGCTCAATCACAACCTGAACTTGTCGGGAACTGTCCAATTCGAACATTGGCATTTCCCAATACTTTCAGCCAGCTCACGATCCAATGTCATGGTCCAGGCTCAACTTACTTTTTTCCCGCATCTGCGTTTTCGACAGTGACACAAAGCTGAGCTCGCCTCGTCAATATTTACGAAAAAGTAGCCTCGTACTTCGTCCACTTACGCCAACTACTCTGCTTTATCTTTAAGTGCCTTCCAAGGGCAACCTGCTGGTTGTTTTGTCCTTCCTTGTATGCGCGTGAATCCCATAATTGGTTGCCGTCCATACTTCCAGCTTCTTTCCCGAAGCCTGGAGAAGATGCCGTTTCATGAGGTCGATTCTGTCGCCCAGCTCCTGGTGCGTGCCTATCACGATCAGCGCACTGTGTTTCTTTTCGGCAACGGCGGAAGTGCCGCGCTCGCGTCGCATTTTGCATGTGACCTAGGGAAGGGAACCATTAACGGTTCGCCGAAGAGGTTTCGCGTGATGGCGCTCACGGACAATGTTCCGCTCATGACCGCATGGGCCAACGATTCGAACTACGAAGATATTTTCGCCGAGCAACTTGCGAATTTCGCTGGTCCCGACGACATCGCTTTTGCGGTTAGCGGCAGCGGAAACTCACTCAATGTGCTCAAAGCCCTAAGGCTGGCGCAGCAAATGGGAATGTTGACCGCAGGTCTCACCGGCTTTTCCGGAGGACAAATGCGTCCGCTCTGCGATGCCTGCATCGTCGTGCCTTGCGACAACATGCAAATCATCGAAGACCTGCATCTCTGCATTGCCCATTCACTCTTTACCTGCGTGCGCGCGCAGATTGCAGATGCTCCGCATTCCGTCTTGCGACCGCACCTCGTGCGACGAACGGTTGGTAGATGAAAACACGTCGCCTCGAGATTTGGATTTGGCTCGCTGATCTTGCGTGGATATCAGTCGCCTTTCTCGGCGCCAATCTCCTGCGTTATGGCACCACGTGGACGCCCGCCGAGCGCAGCTCGATTCATCAACTGTTTCCCTTCATCGTCGCGACGTTGATCACCTGGAGCGCACTTTCTCTTTTCATGCAAATGGATGGCTTCCGCGGAGGCTGGCGTCTATCCGCTGTCTTTTCTCAGCTCCTGGTCGCCATCTGCTGTACGCTCGCCGTCCTGACTATTCTCGGCTACTTCAGTCGTACTTACGTTTCGCGCCTGGCCCTTACGTATTTCATGTTGTTGCTTGCAGCGGGATTCGTCGGCGTTCGCTTTGGCGCTCGCCTGATGCTGCGAATCTGGCATGACGGCGGATCCTTGTGGCGCGTTTTGATACTAGGCAATGGACGCGTTGCCCAGGAAGTCGCTGCAAAGATCGAGCAGCATCCGGAAACCCTTTGCAGAGTTGTCGGTCTCCTCTTTCCTAATCAAGACGCGCCTGAAACCTTGTTGCTCCCCGCCCACAATTCTCAGTACTCAACTCTGCAGATTTTCGGGCTTCTCCAGGAACTGAGAGTCAACGAAGTCATCGTTGCCCTGCCTTACGCGCCGACTGCTGAAATTCACAAAATGATTGCCCGCGCGCGCGACATGGGGATCTCGACCAGCGTGGTGCCGCAATCCTATGAGCTGTATGCCTCGCGTCCCCGGTTATTTACCCTGGATGGCCTGCCATTGTTGCGGCTGCCCGAGCCCGGCCTGAGTCGCCGCTATGTAGTTCTGAAACGTGCCCTCGATTTAGTTGGCGCATGCATCTTAAGCATTCCAGCAACTCTCGTATTGATTCCTGCAGCCGCCGCGCTCATCCTGAAAAAGAGGGCCGCATTTCGTCGCGAAACTCGCGTCGGCCACTACGGAGTGCCATTCCCCATGTGGCGGCTGAACGTTTCACGTCCCGTGCTTACCGCCTCACGTTTTGAGCGGTTCCTCGACCGCCTCAGCATCACCGAACTTCCGCAACTATGGAACGTGGCCACCGGAGATATGAGTTTGGTTGGTCCGCGCCCCGAGCCAGCCGCGCGTACCGCCAACTACTCTGATTGGCAACAACGCCGGCTCCGGGTCAAGCCAGGCATGACAGGTCTTGCCCAAGTCCAGGGTTTGCGGGAGTTTAGTTCGTCAGAACAAAAGGCGCGATTCGATTTGCAGTACGTCATGGACGCGCATCTCCTGTGGGACATCTCTCTCCTGCTGCAAACCATTTGGACACTTGTCATGCGTTTGTTTTCGCGCGTCCCAAGCCGGCAAGTCTACGAAATGGATTGGAAAACTCAGGACTCCGCTCAAGGTTTCGTATCCAATGCTCATCGTTCGCAGCCCAGTGCGGATTAGCTTCGGCGGTGGCGGAACCGATCTTCCCGCCTACTACCAGCAGTACGGCGGAGCTGTCCTCAGCACTGCCATCAACAAATATTTTTATACGATCCTTGGGCGGCGTTTTGACCAATGTATCCAGATCATCTCTTCTGATCTGCGCGTTTGTGAGCGCTGGCGGGATTTCGCTTCTCTCGATATCCAGGGCACCAGCCTGGAGATTCCTGTCGCCGTTCTAAAGGAACTCGATCGCGAGATTTTCGCTGACTTGTTTCTGGCTTCCGAGATTCCTCCGGGCACCGGGCTGGGATCATCCGCCAGCGTGTGTGTGAATGTGCTTAAGACCCTCACCACGTATCTGCAAACGCAACTTTCGAAGCTTGATCTCGCCGAGCGTGCATTTTTCATCGCTCGCCATGTCCTTAAGCGCCATGTTGGTAAGCAGGATGAATACGCTGCCGCATTCGGCGGCCTGAATTTCATCGAGTTTGTGCCCGATGGCACAACGCGCGTGGAGCCTGTCGAACTCAATCCTGCCGTGATGTCCGATTTTCAAAGCAGTCTGCTGCTGTTCTTCACCGGTGCTGCCCACCACTCATGGGGAATTCTCGCCGAGCAGGAAAAATCGACAGAAGAACGCAACCGGAAGCCGATTGAAGCATTGCACGAAATCAAGGATTTGGCATACCGCATGCGCCAGTCGCTTGTTGACGGCGATCTTCCTGGGTTCGCGTCAATGTTGCACGAGTCCTGGATGGCTAAGAAAAAAGTCTCTTCGAAAATCTCCAACACTCATATTGATCGCATTTACGAAACTGCACTCGAAAACGGTGCTCTTGGAGGAAAGATCACAGGCGCGGGAGGTGGCGGTTTCCTTCTCCTCTTTTGTGAACCCCACCGTCAGGAAAGCT
>DAIPJJ010000275.1:2636-3901 GCA_036770325.1 Terriglobales bacterium | reverse complement strand
ACCTGTGGGTCGATCTACAACGTCCATTCCAATCCGCCGCGGGTTGACGAAATCTGTGACAAGGATGGCACGAAGCTGGTCATTCGTGACGATGACCGCGACGAGGTCATTCGCGAGCGCCTCGACACTTACGAGCGCCAGACCAAACCCGTGGCAGCATACTACGAGAAGTTGGGCCGAGTAGTTACAGTCGACGGTGATCAGCCGTTGGAAGATGTGACTGCGGCCATCTTGAAGGAAATCGACGGCCACGCTTGTGGCGCGGCCGAGGGAAATTGAAAGCGTGGCGATCGTTTGCAAGTCGCAATCCGAGATCGAGAAGATGAAGCGCAGCGGACATATCGTCCGCCAGATCCTGGACGAATTGAGAGCGATGGTTGCGCCCGGCGTGAGCACGATGGATCTGGAGCGCGCCGCCGAGAAGAAAATAAAAGAACTCGGCGCCAAGCCGGCGTTTAAGGGCTATTACGATTATCCGTGCGTGCTTTGTACGTCAGTGAATGAAGAGATCGTGCACGGAATTCCGTCAGCGAAACGGGTGCTGAAAGCTGGAGACATTGTTTCGATCGACTGCGGCGTAGTACTCGACGGGTACTACGGCGATGCAGCGATCACGGTGGCAGTCGGGGACGAGATTTCTTCCGAGCGCAAGAAGCTGTTGGAAGTGACCGAGGCTTCTCTGTACAAGGCGATTGAGCAGGCTAAGGTCGGAAACAGCATCAGCGATATCGGCGCGGCAGTCCAGGAATACGTCGAAGCCAACGGTTTCAGCGTGGTCCGTGAATTTGTAGGCCACGGCATCGGGACCAAGCTGCACGAAGAGCCACAGGTTCCGAACTTCCGCTCGAACGGTGGAAGCACCCGGCTGCGCGAAGGCATGGTTCTCGCGATCGAGCCGATGGTGAACTCGGGAAGGCCGGAAGCGCGAGTTTTGGATGATAAATGGACCGCCGTCACTGCTGACGGCAGTTCGAGCGCCCACTTCGAGCACTGCGTGGCAGTGACAAGGAATGGGCCAGTGATTTTGACTCAGTAGAGCTTTTAGCCTTTAGCTCTTGGCTTTTAGCTAACGGCTAAGAGCTAATGGCTAAGAGCTAAGGGTGCATGAGCAAAGAAGACGCGATTGAGGTTGAGGCGTTTGCGGGGCGTCTGAGCCCCGCGCCGAAATCCCGAGCGAAGTCGAGGGATCTCGTAATCAGATCACAAAGGAGTGCATGAGCAAAGAAGACGCGATTGAGGTTGAGGCGTTTGCGGGGCGTCTGAGC
>DAIPJJ010000275.1:0-2536 GCA_036770325.1 Terriglobales bacterium | reverse complement strand
GTGCATGAGCAAAGAAGACGCGATTGAGGTTGAGGCGTTTGCGGGGCGTCTGAGCCCCGCGCCGAAATCCCGAGCGAAGTCGAGGGATCTCGTAATCAGATCACAAAGGAGTGCATGAGCAAAGAAGACGCGATTGAGGTTATGGCAACGGTGCTTGAGCCGCTGCCGAATGCCATGTTCAAGGTGGAACTGGAAAACAAGCACCAGGTTCTGGCACACGTTTCCGGCAAGATGCGCAAGAATTTCATCCGTATTCTGCCGGGGGACAAAGTCGCAGTCGAGCTCTCGCCCTACGATTTGAATCGCGGAAGAATTGTGTATAGATACAAATAGCTTTTAGCCGTTAGCTCTTAGCCTTTAGCTAAAAGCCAAGAGCTAAAAGCCAAGAGCTAAGAATATGAAAGTACGGGCATCAGTAAAGAAAATTTGTGACAAGTGCAAGATCATCCATCGCCGAGGAGTGGTGCGGGTGATCTGCGTGAATTCGAAACATAAGCAGAGGCAGGGATAAATCAGCTCTTAGCTGTTAGCTCTTAGCCTTTAGCTGGTAGGGTTTGGCTAAGGGCTAAAAGCTCAAGAGCTGACTGTCGGAGCTGCCGGAGGTACATAAGAAAATGGCACGCATTGCAGGCGTCGATCTTCCCCGCAACAAGCGGTCGTTTATCGCGCTGACTTATATTTACGGAATCGGAGTGCCGCGCTCGACGCGCATTCTGGCGGAAGCGAACGTTGACCCGATGAAGAAGGTCCAGGACCTCGGCGAAGACGAAGTCAACCGGATTCGTCAAGTGATCGAGGGCGAAGGTCTGGTCGAAGGCGATCTTCGCAAGGAAGTTTCGATGAGCATCAAGCGGCTCATCGAAATCGGCTCCTATCGCGGGTTCCGCCATCGCCGCAATCTTCCGGTCCGCGGACAGCGCACGCACACGAATGCTCGTACCCGAAAGGGTCCGCGCAAGGGGACGGTCGCCAACAAGAAGAAAGCGGCGGCAAAAACATAATCCAGCTATTCGCTTTTAGCTCTTAGCCCTTAGCTCAACCGCGCGGGGGTTCAAGCTAAAGGCTAATGGCTAAGAGCTAAAGGCTTATAAATGGCAAAACCAGCAGCGGCAGCAGCAGGCGGCGCAGCGGCGCCGGAGAAGAAGGGCAAAAAGAAAACCTTCAAGAAGAAGGAGCGCAAGCACGTCTCGTTCGGCGTGGTGCATATTCAGGCCTCCTTCAACAACACGATCGTGACCATCAGTGACCAGGCGGGCAACGTGCTCTCGTGGAAGAGTTCAGGCTCACTCGGATTTCGAGGGTCGCGTAAAGGCACGCCATTCGCCGCGCAGCAGGCCGCAATGAACGCCGCCAATATGGCGCGGGATCACGGTGTGCGCAGTGTGGAAGTTCGCGTCAGTGGCCCGGGATCGGGCCGCGAGTCGGCGATTCGCGCGCTGCAGGCTGCGGGAATCGAAGTCCGCGCAATAAAGGACGTAACGCCGATTCCGCATAACGGCTGCCGTCCGCCGAAAAGACGTAGAGTTTAAGTTTCAAGGTTGCAAGATTTCGAAGGTTTCAAGAAGACGCTACGTTGAAACTTTGAAATCTATGAAACTTTGAAACCTGATTTTGTCCAGGATGACAGGTTCGCCAGACCCGTAAACTGGACGCAAACTGAATAGGAGAAGCAAACTTGGCACGTTACAAAGATGCAGTATGTCGTCTGTGCCGCCGCGAGGGCATGAAGTTGTTCCTCAAGGGGCCGAAATGTTTCAGCGATAAGTGTCCCGTCGAGAAGCGCAACTTCGCTCCCGGCCAGCACGGCAAAGACCGCAAGGCGAAAGTCGTCGGCTACGGTCTGCAATTGCGCGAGAAGCAGAAAGCCAAGCGCATTTACTTCACGCAGGAAGGCCAGTTCCGCAACTACTTCGAGAAAGCCGTCCGCCACAAGGGCGTGACCGGCGAAATGCTTCTGCAGCAACTGGAACGCCGACTTGACAGCGTCATCTATCGCATGGGATTCGGTATCTCCCGCCGCCAGGCGCGACAACTCGTGCGCCACGGGCACGTTTCGGTCGATGGCCGGAAGGTGAACATTCCTTCCTATCAAGTCGCCGTCGGCGAAGAGATCGCGATTCGCGAGGGCAGCCGCAAACTGCCGATTCTCGAGCAGGCGAAAGAATTCGCGGCGCACGCAAATCCACCGAACTGGCTGGAAATCGATCGCGAGAATTTCAAGGGCCGCGTTACCGCGCTGCCCAAGCGTGAAGACATTCAGTTGCCGGTGAATGAGCAGTTGATCGTGGAACTCTATAGTAAGTAAAACGTTAGAGTAAGAAGGTTTCGAAGGTTCGAAGGTTGCAAGGTTTCGCGGAGGTTTGAATTTGAAACCTTGAAACGTGAAACCTTGAAACCTGTGTTTCTGGTCCCACTTTTCGTGCCAGACCAGCCTTTTGTGATGACGACCTGAGTTGGACCACTCAGCGAATCACGATTGAGCCACATGGCCGAAGGAGAAACAAATGCTTTGGAAGGGTTTTCAAAAACCAAAACG
>DAIPJJ010000129.1:0-12522 GCA_036770325.1 Terriglobales bacterium | reverse complement strand
ACGAGTTCCACATGGCCTTTCACTTTCCGCTGATGCCGCGCATGTTCATGGCGCTGAAACTTGAGGACCGCAAGCCGATCACAGAAATCCTGAAGCAAACGCCGGCGATTCCGGAGGTCTGCCAGTGGTGCCTGTTCCTGCGCAACCATGACGAGCTCACGCTCGAAATGGTCACCGACATGGAGCGGGACTACATGTACGACGAGTACGCCAAAGAAAAATCCATGCGGTTGAATCTGGGCATCCGGCGGCGGCTGGCGCCGTTGCTCGACAATGACCGTCGCCGGATTGAACTTATGAATGGATTGCTGATGTCTCTACCGGGGACGCCCATCATCTATTACGGAGACGAGATCGGAATGGGAGACAATGTGAATCTCGGCGACCGGCATGGCGTGCGGACTCCGATGCAGTGGGACGGCGGGTGGAACGGCGGATTTTCGACCGCTGACCCCGAAGCGTTATATTCGCCGCTGATGTTGAACCCGGTATATGGATTTCAGGCAATCAATGTGCAGTCACAAAAGCGCTTCGACCACTCGCTGCTTTCGTGGATGAAACGGCTGATTCGAGTGAGGAAATCAACGCAGACGCTGGGGCGAGGATCGATTGAGTTCTTGTATCCGGCAAATCATCGGGTTCTGGCTTATATGCGAAAGCTGGGGAACGAGACGATTCTCGCGGTCAACAATCTGTCGAGTAAAGCGCAAGCCGTCGAACTGGATTTGAAGCAGTACAAAGGGAACATCCTGGTCGAGATGTTTGGCCGCAACATCTTCCCGCGAATCGGCGAGTTGCCGTACCTGCTGACGCTGGGGCCGTACCAGTTTTATTGGTTTAGATTGAGAAGAATTTAGCCCCTAGCTATTAGCCGCTAGCTACTAGCAACCATGGTCTAAGCAATTCCTGGATGACTAGGAGCTAGCAGCTAGGAGCTAGCAGCTTTTTTTGCCCGACGAGACCATACTTTCGGATGATTTTGTTCGCGAGCTGATGAATGTCGGCGACGTGGACATTGTTGTAGGGGTGGCGACCTACAACGACGCTCGTAGTGTCGGCCAGGTCGTACAAGCGGTGCGCGCCGGGCTGCTGAAGTACTTCCCGCGCGAGCGGGCTGTGATCATCAATGCCGATGGTGGTTCGCGCGACGGCACACAGGAATTGGTCCGGGCGGCTGCGATCAGCGACATCAACACGACCACCGACGTTCACGCGCTGCGTACGCTGCACAGCATCAGCACGCAATATGAAGGTGGCCCTGCGAACGGCATTGCCCTGAGGGCGATTCTCGCTGCCTCCGACCTGCTACAAGCGCGCGCCTGCGCGATTGTTTCGCCGGAATCTACTACGCTCGAGCCAGAGTGGATTGAACGGCTACTGAGGCCCGTTTTCCGAGAGTCCAAAGACCTGGTGCTGCCTGTTTACCGCCGGCACAAATTCGATGGATTGCTTATTCGAAACCTCGTCTATCCCATGGCAAAAGTGCTTTATGGGTGTTCGTTCCGCGAGCCGTATCCGGCGGATTTTGCATTTTCATCTAGTCTGGGCAGCCACTTTCTTGAGCAGGACATCTGGAACCAGGAACAAGGCCGGCGGGGAACTGAGCTGTGGATGACGTTGTGGGCGGCCCTCAGCAAGTGCAAGCTGGCGCAGGCCTTTTTGGGCGCGAAAACACGGCGGGAGGACGCGCCATCTGATTTGGTAGCCGCGATGCGCGAAGGTGCTGGAACGTTGTTCAGTTCGCTCGCCGCTTATACATCCATTTGGCAAGGACAGCCTGAACCCGTGCAGGCGCCGTGCTCGGGTTGTGAGGCTGCGATCAGCGAAGAACACTCACGCCTGAATCGCAAGCGGTTGCATGACATGTTTGTGTTCGGCGTGAAGGAGTTGGATCCGGTGTTTCTGTCGATTCTGACTACGCCAACCCATGAAGAGCTGAAATCGTTGGCTGGGCTGCCGGAAGAGAAGTTTTCGTATCCGGGCGAACTTTGGGCCCGAACGGCTTATGAGTTTGCGACCGCCTACCATAAAGCAGTGATTGGACGCGACCACATCGTACAGGCCTTAGTACCGCTTTTTCGGGGAAGGGCGTACACGTTTTTGACCGAGAACCGCGACGCATCGGCAGAAGAGGTCGAGCGGAATACCGAGATGCTATGCAAGGCGTTCGCCGAAGAGAAGCCGCGTTTGATCGAGTTGTGGAGCGGCGGAAAGTGAGGGTATATGTGGCAGAACTTTGTCGGAGAGCTAACCCGGACGATCAATGAAATTCTGAACAGCTTCGCTCGCTTTGTGCCGCGGTTTATCGAGATGCTGCTGATGGTGCTGGCGGGGTGGGTGATCGCGTTCCTGTTGCGAATCATTGTCCGCAGCATCTTGCGGATTGCGCGCTTCGACAAGCTTTCCGAACACACCGGCGCGGCGCACCTGCTGCGCAAAGCGACGCTGCCTTCGCCGTCGGAGATGGTGGCGCGCTTTGTTTTCTGGGTTGCCTGGATCGGCTTCATCCTGGTTGGGGTCAGCGTGCTACCGGTGCCGTGGCTTTGGCCTCATATTTCGAATTTCTTCGCCTTCCTGCCCCGGCTGGTGGCCGCGATCTTCATCCTCTTCTTCGGCCTGCTCGGGGCGACGTTCTTTTCGCGGGCCGCGTTGCTTGGGGGCGTCAATGCCGAAATGCCCTCCCCGCGACTAATCAGCCAAACCCTGCGAACCATGATGGTCCTTTTTGTCATCTCAATGGCGTTCGAGGTGGTCGGAATCGGGTCATGGACGATTCTGATCACATTCAGTCTCGCCTTTGGAGCGCTGATGCTCGGGTTAGCCATCGCATTTGGGCTGGGCGGGAAAGATCTGGCCAGAAGATATCTCGAACGGCGGTTTGGGCGCGACCACTTCCCTGACCAACCAAGCAGGGAGCGAGAAGATGAGCTTTCTCCGCTGTGACAACGCTTCTGTCGGGCCGGCCGTCCCCGCCGCTACACGGCTCGGGGTGATGCTTGCGGTGTGCTCGCTGGGAGCAGCCGCACAAACCTCGTTCACATCCTCGGCGTCTCCACAGCCGCTCACAGCCACAGAAATTTCCCAATACCTGGTCGCGCGTGATAAGCGTCCAATCGTTCGTGAAGCGAAAACTTCCGAGACTGCGCCCTCGGCCGAGAGCATTGTTGCGAAAATGATGGCAACAAGTGCCTACCGATCAGCCGATCTCCAGGGCTTTCAGGGGAAGCGCTGGTACCACTTGCAATATCACGGCTTTCTCGGCGGGCGCGAAGCCAGTATGGAAGTGCTCGCGAGCTACTCGGCCCCGGACAAACGCGAATACACGGTCATCTCGCAAAGCGGCTCGAAACTGCTGCTCAACCGCGTCCTGCTCAAATTACTCGACAGTGAACGGCAGGCTTTCGCAAACAGGAAAAAAATTGATCTAAGTCCGGACAATTACACGTTTGAATTGCTCGGTACGGATCACGGTGACGATGGAACGAATTGCTATGTCTTGTCCGTGAAGCCGCGAAAGTCAAACGAGTTTCTCTACAAGGGGAAGATCTGGGTCAACTCAAACGACTTTGCAGTAGTGCGGATGGAGGGCGAGCCGGTGAAGTCTCCTTCCTTCTGGATCAAGGACACGCAGATCCAGTCAAAGTGGCGGAAGGTCGGTGACTTCTGGTTCATTGCGCACAATCAGTCGATCAGCCACATCCGCATGGGCGGCACGGCGACGCTGAACATCGACTACGGCGATTATCAAATCACGAGCGTTGACCACCATACCTCCAGCCGCGCCACCGAGAAGGCGCAGGCGCAAAGTCCCGTGCTTCCCGATCCGTCCACGATCACGCCGCAGCGCTAATGCTGCCTTCTTATGAGTGGAGCAGGTTATGGGTGGAGCAGGCCTTCAGGCCTGCAAATCACCTGTCTTACTCAATGGGACTTTAGTCCCTGAGGTATTCGCTAGCTCTTAATCGTCTTGGAACTTTCATCCCAATAAACCGCGCTGTGCCGGAAGTAGGACTCATTCGCCATATGGCAGGCAAGTGCCGCGTGATGACCGAACACCGCATCTTCCGTAACCGGCTTGCGCGACTTGACCGCCTGGAAGAACGTCCACAGGTGCGGGCGCACATCGTCCCAGGAATCGCTGCGGAATGACTCTCCTTCGGGGGCCGGCTCGTGTCCCGGAACCGGATCGTGATCCTCGTGCCATTTCTTGTCGTAAGCGGCCTTCATTGCGCGCGGATAGCTATTCGTGTAATAACTCGGGGCCTCGTCTTTGCCCGACTGCGGCGTGAACGTCACCTGAAATTCCGTAATGTCGAGAATCCCCTTCGAGCCCATAAAGCGGTACACCTCGGGTGTTTCCGTGCCGAGGTTCAGCCGGAAGTAAATGGGGTTCTTGCCGTATTCGAAAATCGTCGCGTGCACGTCAGGCATGTTGCGGCCATCAGGCCAGCGCAGGATTCCGCCGCTTGAGAGCGCGCGTTTCGGGGCCTCGTTGATGTCGAGTACGTACATCATGCCGCTGACGAGATGGACCAGCAGGTCGCCGGCAACGCCGGTTCCGTATTCCTTCCAGCAGCGCCAGCGGGCGAAGATGTTGGGATTGAATGGAACCTTGGGGACCGTGCCTTGCCAGGTGTCCCAGTCGAGATCCTCCGGAGAAAGATCAGGCGGCGGAGGATATTCCCACGCGCCGGTTGGATCGTTGCGTCCAAGTGAACCTTCGACCATCATCAGATCGCCAATCGCGCCCTGCTTAACGAGTTCGCGCGCCTTTGCTAGCACCACCGAACTGACACGCTGAGAGCCGATCTGCACGATACGGCCGGTTTTTTGTGCCGCCGCAACCATTGCAACGCCATCAGCAGGGCTGTGTGACATTGGCTTTTCGCAATAAATGTCCTTGCCAGCGTTCACGGCGTCGACCACCACCTGCTTGTGCCAGTGATCGGGAACGGCCGCGACAAGGCAGTCGATGTCTTTGTTATCGAGCAGATCGTGATAGCGTCGAGTGACCGGAAGGCTCGTGTTGTTCGCGATTTCACGCGCCAAGGTGTGGCGGCCATCGTAAAGGTCGCAGGCAGCTACGCACTCCACGCCCGGGAGTGTCAGCGCGTTCTGCATGAGGCCTGAACCTTGCATGCCGATTCCAATCATTCCAAAGCGCACGCGATCGCTCGGCGCGACGGCCTGCGGCATAGCATGGAGTGCGCTGGGCAAAAACACTGTCTTTGCGGCGAGAGTAGCGCCGGCCGTGGCTGCTGACATTCCGAGAAAGTTGCGTCGAGAGAAACGGTTCATGGTTGGCGTCCTCTAAAAAGGTCTTGTTCCTGCTTGTTGAGATCTTCTCCGCGAACTCGAGCATTCTCTGCGGACTCGGCGGTGAAAAGCTTTTAACCGCGGAGATCGCCGAGTTACTACGGCGAGAGCGCCGAGAAAACCGGACCAATCCGGAATCTTGAACTTACTTCTTCAACATCTTTACGGCTACTTCTTTAAAGAACACGATGTCATTGTCGCTGTGGTTCTGCAGGCCGAAGTAGCCTTCACTCGGACGCGGCCCACGCTGCGGCTCGAAGTTGAATTTGCGTTCTGGAACCGGGTCGCCCTCGGTATACTCCGTCACTTTCACGCCGTTGACCACCACGGTCGTATGCGGCCCGTCGAGGGTGATGTCCATTGTGTTCCACTCGGGACCCGGCTTGCCGGGGCGCGCCATGGGCTTGGTCAACGAATAGAGGGTGCCGGTCACGTGATATTCGTCTTCCTTCGAGTCCTCCGGTTGGTTATCGATCTGCACCTCGTAGCCGTAGTGAACGGGCATCCATTCTTCGCGTGGCTCGATGGGAATGCGGATAAACACGCCGGAATTGTCGTTGTGATCGCGCATCTTGAACACGACACGAATCTGGCAGTCGCCGAGCTTGCCGCCGGTCCAATAAAGCAGCCCCATTCCGCCGTGCGTGCGGATCAGACCGTCCTCGACGGTCATGTAGCCAGGACCCACGTGCTTCCATCCGGTCAGGTCTTTGCCGTCGAAGAGCTGCTTCCAGTCGTCATCTGACTGCGACTGGGACTGGGCCTGGATTGTGATCGCGAAGCTAAGCAAGAAGAGAAGAGCGATTAGGCGGCGCATAAGCAAGCTGGACATCTTACAACAGATTGTTTGTTGCTGGAGCGGCGGACACGGGATAGCGTCTCCACACCAACTCGGGTTACCAGCGGTGCACCACACTTCCGGCAACCTGCATCAAACCAGATATAATTGAGCATCCGGCTGCGTTCCTGCAGCTTTGACATTCCGGGAGTCCGATGTCCACCAAAATCAAGACAGCCCTACTCGTTGCCTCCGCCGGCATCCTGCTTTTCTCGTTGGCCGGGCAGATCAGTCACGTTCGCGCTTCGAACAATGACGGCGCCTATCCGCAAATGGAAGTTTACAGCGAGGTGCTCTCGCGGGTACGCAGCGAGTACGTGGAAGAGCCGAACCTCCCCACGGTAACCGATGGCGCGCTACATGGGCTGCTGGAGTCACTGGACTCCAATTCAAGCTATCTGAATGCCGACCAGTACAAGCAATATAAGGACCGTAAGACCGGAGCAAAGGCGGACATCGGCGCGGCAGTTTCGAAGCGTTTTGGTTATGCGTCGGTTGTTTCAGTCATTCCTGGCGGACCCGCCGACAAAGCTGGCCTTCAAGACACCGACATTATTGAAGCCATCGAAGGCAAGAGTACTCGTGAGATGTCAGTGGCGCACATCCGCAGTCTGCTCTCGGGCGATCCCGGCTCCAATGTGAACCTTTCCGTCGTGCGGGCGCAACGGGCTGAACCGCAGAAAGTAGTCGTCACCCGCGACGTCGTGACCATTCCGCCCGTTAAAGACAAAATCCTGCAGGACGGAATCGCCGAAATCAAAGTTGACGCGCTGACTAAAGGAAAGTCCCAGGAAGTCGCCAACAAAGTGAAGTCGGTCCAGAAAGAGGGCGCGAAGAAGCTCATTCTCGACTTGCGTGACTGTGCCGAGGGTGAGGAATCGGAAGGTATCGCGACCGCGAACTTGTTTCTGAACCACGGCACCATCACATATCTGCAAGGACAGAAATATCCGCGGCAAGCCTTTAACGCGGACCCCTCCAAGGCAATCACGACTCTGCCGCTGGTTGTGCTGGTGAATAAGGGAACGGCCGGTCCCGCTGAGATCGTAGCGGCCGCGGTGCTCGATAACGCTCGCGGAGACGTTGTCGGCGACAAGACCTTCGGTGACGGCTCCGTCCAAAAGCTGATTGAGCTTCCCGAGGGCGACGGGGCGTTGATCCTCTCGGTGGCCAAATACTACTCACCGGAGGGCAAGGCGATTCAGGACACCGCCGTGACTCCGAACATTGTGGTGGCCGACACGAACGACGACACCCTGCTTCCTGATGAGGACGAGAATGCTGCGCCGTCAGACATTGAGAAGAAGACCGCACCGCAGCACGACGATCAACTAGACAAGGCCATCGAAGTTCTTAAGGCCCGCCAGGGATAAATTCCTAGAGACTATTGAGGCACGGTCGTTCTCGTCCGTGCCTCAACTCTTTTACGGCCTGCTATCCTAAGCACAAGCTTCCATGAAAGCAGTTCTGGACGAAGTGCACGCGGTTGATTCGCGCCGCCGCCTCGCGCGCAGATTGATTTTGGGGCTGCTGGTTTTCTTCTCTGCCGTACTCGGGGCTCTGGGCGGGCTGTTCCTCGTATATTCGACCGACCTGCCTGAAGTGGAAGAGCTCGAACACTATCGTCCGATTACCAGCACTGAGCTTTACGACATTCACGGAAATAAAATCGGATCGTTTGCTCTGCAGCGGCGCGTAGTCGCTTCCTACAACAACTTTTCTCCTCTTCTGCTGAACGCGATCGTTTCCATTGAAGACAAAGAGTTCTACAGCCATCCAGGCGTCAACATCTGGAGAATTGCCGGCGCCGCGTTTCGTGACATCGAGTCCGGCGGTAAAGTGCAAGGCGCGTCCACCTTGACCATGCAGTTGGCACGCAATCTTTTCTTGTCGCCCGACAAGTCAATCCACCGCAAAATGCAGGAGACGCTGCTCGCCATTCAAATTGAGCGGCGTTTTACCAAGCAACAGATTTTGACTTTGTACGCGAACCAGATTTATCTTGGTCACGGAGTTTACGGGTTCGAAGCTGCGTCGGAGTATTACTTCAGCAAGACTGCGCGGCAACTCAGCTTCCCGGAAGCTGCGCTGCTGGCAGGATTGCCAAAGTGGCCAGCGGGTTATTCGCCGATTAATCATCCCGAGCATGCGCTACGCCGGCGGAATCTTGTCATCGACGCAATGCTTGAAGACGGAAAGATCACTGTTGCTGAGGCGAACACAGCCAGAAATGCTCCGCTGGGGCTGGACATCGCGCATGATCCGAATTCACTTGCACCGTATTTCGTCGAAGAGGTGCGGCAATATCTCGAAAACAAGTACGGCGCAGACGAAGTGCATGCTGGCGGGTTGCGTGTCTATACCACGCTCGATATGGATCTACAGGCGGCGGCAAACCAGGCGGTGCTGGATGGCCTAGCCACGTACGAGCGGCGGCATGGCTGGCGTGGACATCTCGGCAACATCTTGCTGACCGGGCAGACGCTCGCGGGCTATGACGATCCGGATTGGGACCAGCCGCTCTCCGGGGGAAGTTACACGCATGCGTTGGTGACGTCCGTCTCAGCGGGTTCCGCTTCGTTGCGAATTGGAAATTACACGGCCGTCCTCGCTTCGAAAGATGCTGCGTGGACGAAAATAACGCTCACTCGTCTGCTCACTTCCGGCGATCTGGCGTACGTAAAAGTCCTGGCCGTTGGGCCCGGATCACGAGCGCGCGTCAGTCTGGAGCAGGACTCCGGCGCGCAGGGTGCGTTGCTGGCGATCGACAATGCTACCGGCGATATACGAGCGATGGTCGGCGGGCGCGATTTCAATGTTTCGAAATTCAACCGCGCGACGCACGCCTTGCGACAGGTCGGTTCGTCTTTCAAGCCCTACGTGTACACAGCAGCAATCGACCAGGGCGCGTCGCCCGACGACATGATCGTGGATTCGCCAACGATATTTCAGACCGCCTCAGGGCCATACTTTCCGCACAACTACGACGAAAAATACGAAGGAACGATTACGCTTCGCCGCGCTCTTGCACAGTCGCGGAATATTCCCGCATTGAAGTTGGCAGACAAAATCGGTATCCGCAACGTGGAAGATTACGTGCGCAAATTTGGGATCACGAGTCCACTTCCACCGTACTTGCCCGTCGCGCTAGGCGCGGCTGAGATGACCTTGCTTGAGCAGACTTCCGCGTACAGTGTGTTTCCGAACGATGGCGTGCGGCTTGCGCCGCATTTCGTCAAGAAAGTGCAAGACTACGATGGGCGCGTGCTCGAAGAGGACTATCCCGAGGTGAAAGATGTAATCAGCTCGCGCACCGCGCGCATCATGACCTCGATGCTCCAGGCGGTTGTGCAGCATGGGACCGCAGTCGCAGCCACAAAGCTAAAGATCCCTTTGGCGGGGAAGACGGGGACCACGAACGACTTTACCGATGCCTGGTTCGTGGGGTTTTCTCCGACTATGACGGCGGGAGTGTGGGTGGGTTACGACGAAAAGAAATCCTTAGGTACGAGAGAAACCGGAGCAAAGGTTGCGTTACCGATCTGGATCGACTTCATGAAATCCGCGATGGTAGGCAAAGACCCCGGGGAGTTTCAGCCACCGCCAGAGCTGCCTGAGAACAAGAATGTGTCATCAGTCGATACCCCTGATCTTGCCCCAGCGGCAGACGAGGCTCACTGAGCGTCAACCCTGACGAGCAAAATCTACGTTGCGTGTGCCTTTGCCCAATTCTCTGCGGCTGCGATGCGATGCGAAATCGCTGGATGCGAGTGGAACCACCATTCCACCCATCGTGATGGCACGCGCTCGGCCAGGTTCTGGTCAGCGAGCTTATTCATAGAAGAGATAAACGGAGTGACTGCCGGAATGCTTTCGAAGGCATACCGGTCAGCTTGGCGCTCATGGAAGCGCGAGAGCGCATTGAGCGCGGGCATCAGCAAAAATGAGAGGACCGTGAACGTGAGAATGAGCAGCGGCAAATTCGCGAAATCTGAGAGCGTTTCGAACATGTGCAGCCGGTTGATGGCGTAGTGCAGGACCCAGTTTGCTGCCCAGAAACCGATGAACGTGACCACCGCCTGAACGATGATGCTCTTAAAGATGTGCTTGTGTACGTGGTGGCCGAGCTCATGCGCGAGCACAGCCTCAATCTCGTCCGCCGAGTAGTTTTCAAGCAGAGTGTCGGCGAGAATGATGCGGCGAGTATTGCCAAGACCCGTCAATGCTGCATTTGCTTTCTTGCTTTTCTCGGAGAGATGCCATTTGTACACGCCCCGCACCCTGGTCCCAGCGCGCGTTCCCAAATGAACTAACCGTTGTTTCAATTCCCCATCTTGTAGCGGTTCGAATTTATAAAAGATAGGAAACAGCACCACCGGCGCCAGTTGCGCCAGCAAAACTGCAATTCCCAAAAACCCGATCCACGCAATAACCCACCAGTGCTCGGGGAAGTGGCGAATGATAAAATAGAGCAATTCGGCCAACAGCAACGCAAAGATCGCCATGACAAGCAGGCCCTTCGCTTCGTCCCAAATCCACGATCGCAACCTCTGATTGGAGAGCTGAAATTGGTGCTCGAGCCGGAAGCTGTAGAAATCCAGGCCCAGGCTGATGATCTTGCTTATCCCCACAAGCAACAGAATGTAAATGAAGACTGCGAGTGCGTAATTCTCAGACACATCGTAGGCGAGATTCTGTAGCGACTTCGTCCAGCCGGTGACGAGCAGAACGACCAGCAACGCAAGCCCGAGCAGGAATTCGCCGATGCCAAGCCATCGCCGGATGCTGTTGTAGCGGTGCACCTCTGGCGAATCGGGCGCGGCTGCTGCTGGGCTGTATTCGGCCATCCACTAAATTATTGCATTGACTGAGAGCTCTGTGTGATACCCGAATAAGGCACTCCGCCCAGCGCCGCTGACTGTTTTTTCGACAGGGAAGTCGTTTCTGCGAGCTTTGTGTTCACTCGGCGAACTCTGCGGTTAAAGTCTTTTACATCTAGCCGCAACAAAGCTCTTAACCGCAGAGATCGCAGCGTTAGACCACGAGTTCGCCGAGCAGAGAGCCAGATTCCCGCGTCCTTTGAGGACTTTCCGGTTTCAGCCAGCGTCAGTGCGAGTCTTGCTCAAGCGGTTGCATAGTCATGGCCACCTGCTGGCACACGTTTCCCTTGGCCTTGTAGACAATAAGCATCACGGCATCGAATTCCTCGTGTCCGGCTGCGCCCGGTTTGCTTTTGCTGTCCGAAGACATGTGGAGCGTTCCATGCTCATATGCCATATCCGCATTTGGTGAGGAGACGATGCGGTGATCGGGAAGCCACTTTTGCTGGATATTTACCCGATCGGAAAAGTTCTCGTCGTCTGCCTTCTTAATGTCGGACGTGCCGGTCTTAGGTTTTCCGTAAGGCGGCATATACGCAAAGGCGTCAGTAGCAGGTTGCAAGTCTCCGCTCTTGACCGCGCTCTCGGTGCACGGCCCGGATTGCGCGTATGTCCAGACTGCAGTTAACACTGTGAAAAGCAGAAGCAGATAGCGCGTCATAAGTCCTCCAAGAGAGTGGTTTTGCGAACGAAGGCTGAATGACGGACGGACTGCGAACGGTCGCGAATTGTAGCACGAATGCCTTCGAGAGATAGTGTGCGGCGAATCGCAAACGTTTCAGAACCAGGTCGATGCTCGGTAAGCCCTGTATTCCTCTCCGAACTTGGCCTCAAGCACGGCGGCTTCCTTTCGCGCGCGCCAGATTTGCATGGGAATGACGATGATGAATATCAGCAGCCATATAGGATGGCCGGCTGCCAGGAAGGCTCCGGCAATGACCCATGAGCCAAAAATGTAGATTGGATTTCTAACCTTCGAATAGAGCCCGTGCGTGACCAGACGCCGTGCCTGCGCGGTCACCGAGAAGGAGGCCCCGAGCTGGAAACGCGCAATGGTCCACAAGACGAATCCGACCACCAACAGACACACCCCAAAAATTTGCCACCAGGCGTGGATCGAACCGCGAAACATCCAAATTGAAATGCCGAATGCTGCGCCTGGTACCACCGTCAGGAGGAGTTGCTTTTTGTCCATGCGTGATAGAGCTGTTACTTTAAATTCAAGTCTTGTTTTATCGGCAAATCTTGCGATGATCCGCCGACAAAGAACGTGTATGCTCCCGGAACACGTTGCCATTCGTTGCGATTCACGTCGAACACAGAAAGGAACAACGGCTCGACGTTCACGGTAGCCTCTTTGATCTCGCCGGGATTCAGCGTGACCCGGCTCCATCCGACGAGCCGCTTCGGAGGTTCGTTCGTGCTCGAAGGAAGTCCTGCGTAAACTTCGGCGATTTCGGTTCCCGCGCGGCTGCCGGTGTTCTTCAC